>NZ_JAMXSP010000001.1:0-286496 GCF_025457485.1 Hallella absiana | reverse complement strand
TCAAAGGGTTCAGATCACAGATGAGAGGAGTGGCGGATCTTCCTTTCTTCGTATACCGCTTGCGCAATATATTTGGTTAGTCCTCCCCCTAAGGCATCCACGGACTTTTGCAACTGACCCGAGAAAGCCGCCCTTACCACCGATGAAAAATCCTCCGCCCGGCACCTCGCTCACCATTTGCCACGACAGCACGGGTAATCCGCGCTGTAGGATGGCTCCTATAACACTCACCACACAATAGACCACGACGAGTACACTCAGGTACATCAAGGTCTTAGCCAACTTTTCTTCATAAAACGCTAACTTATTCATAACAGCCTCACCCTTTAATCCTTCCCCGAGGGGAAGGGGAGAAATATGTTACACGGGCTCCTCTTCTTGTTGTTTAATGATTATATGTCCTTTGGGCTAACTCCTAACTCTTTTAAGTATGATTCTCGACCCGATATTCATCAGCACAACAAGGATGAAGAGGAGAAAGGCGGCAAGCATGAGTGCACTCTCGTACATGGGTACTGAGAGCATTTCGCCATAGTTGTTGGCAATGAGAGCCGGGATAGGATAGCAAGCATCCAACAGCGAACTGGGCACAATGACGAGATTGCCGCAGACCATCAGTACTGCGATTGTCTCACCCATCGTACGGCTCAGGGCCAATACGATAGCCGCCATCATTCCTGGTGCTGATTGTCGGAGCACAACATGTTTTACCGTTTGCCAGCGTGTGGCTCCCAGTGCCGTCGATGCCTCGCGCAGGTCATTACCTACATTGGCAAAGAGCTCCATGAAGAGCGAGATGAGCAGCGGCAGAATCATCACACCAAGGACGATGCCACCTGCCAACACGGTGTAGCCACTGCTCTGCTTGCCTACGAGAGGTGCCACTGTGTGTGATATCCATGGCACGATGAGCAAAGAGCCCCATACGCCATAGATGACCGATGGCAGTCCGGCCAGTATGTCAAGGAGTGGGTAAGCATAAGCGCGTAATCGTGGTCGGGCATATTCTGTGAGATAGACAGCCATGAACAGCGACACGGGCAGTGCCAGTACGATGGCCACTACTGTGCACCAGAACGTACCGGCCAAGAAAGGCAGAAAGCCAAACTCGCCCTTCATGGGTTTCCAATGGCTTTCGGTGAGCAACGTCCAAAGCGAGTAGTGGCGAAGGATGGGCGCTGACTTCACGCATAGTTCCACTGCCATGACCACCACCAGCAGGATGGCAGCCATTGTCAAGGCTGCCATCACGCTACCAGCCATCTTATCTTTAAAAATGCGATAGGTCATTCTGCTCACTTTACTCACTTACTTTTTGCTTTTTCTTAGTTTCTCTGATGCAGTCCGCATTCTCGGTGGTTGGGGTCTTCCCACCACCATCGTCCCGATCGGATATCCTCGCCAGGCTTCACGGCGCGTGTGCAGGGCTCGCAGCCAATGCTGGGGTATCCCTTATCGTGGAGCTTGTTATAGGGCACGCTATGTTCATGGATATAGTCCCACACCTGCTGCTCAGTCCACTCGATGAGCGGATTCACCTTGATAAGTCCGTGCATGTCGTCCCATTCCACGAGGTTCATGTCCTTACGGGTCACGCTTTGCTGACGTCTCAGTCCGCACACCCACACGTCGAGTCCTTGCATGGCCCGGTGCAATGGTTCCAACTTGCGGATCTGACAACAGCGATGGCGGCTCTCTACAGAGTTATAGAAAAGGTTGATGCCTTCTTCTCTTACCATGCGCTGTACCTCGTGGTAGTCAGGAAAGAATACCTCTATCTTAATGTCATACTTCATGTCGGTACGGTCGATGAGCTGATAGGTCTCGGGAAAGAGACGGCCCGTGTCGAGGGTAAAGATGCGTGTTGTGGGTGCTTCTTTGACGATGATGTCGGTGAGCACTTGATCCTCGATGCTCAGACTGGACGAAAGAGCGATGCGTCCCTTGTAGTGTTCCAGGAAATAGCGAATCACCTCTTCAGCACTCTTCCCTTCCAGCTCAGCATTAAGCCGTGTGATTAATTCTTCATTCATCCTTATACACTAATATAATTCATCACTCAACATTGATCATTCAACATTCTTAATCATTCCCGCTCCCACCGTCTCGTTGGTGTCAGGGTCAATGATGATGAGGCTGCCGGTGACTTTGTTTTCATCGTAGGCATCGAAGACGAGAGGCTGAGCCGTGTGGATGGTAATCTCGGCGATGTCGTTCATAGCGAGTTCGCTGACGTTTTGTTCTTTCTCCAGTGTATTGATATTGCGTCGGAAGTTGATGCTTCGGATCATGCCCTGCGTCTCGAAGGTAGCCTGTCGGATGATATATTTCTTGCGTATCTGGGCTGGTGTTTGATTGAGCCAGCACACGTCCAACGTCACGTCCTGCTCCACTTGTGGCTGTTTCTCATCTGCTTTCACGAGCGTGTCGCCCCGGCTGATGTCTATCTCGTCGTTCAGACGAATGGTGACGCTCTCGGGAGCATAGGCCTCATCGAGGCTATCACCGGCGAAGTCAATGCTCTTTACGGTGCTTTCCAGTCCAGAGGGTAGGACACGTACACGGTCTCCCGGGCGGATGATGCCACCGCTGACACGTCCGGCATAACCACGGTAGTCAGGGAAATCCTTGCTGATGGGGCGGATGACATATTGTACCGGATAGCGGAAGAAGTCGCTCACAGTCTTGTGTCCCACGGGTACAGTCTCGAGATAGTCGAGCAGGGCTTTACCCTTGTACCAGGGTGTGCGCTCGCTTTTGTTCACCACGTTGTCGCCATCCTTGGCGCTGATGGGGATGAACACCACGTTCTTGATATGCAGCGTTTCCGACATCTTTCTGTAGTCCTCGACAATTTTGTCATACACTTCTTGAGAGAAGTCGACAAGGTCCATCTTGTTGATAGCCACTACAATGTGTGGGATGCCAAGGAGTGATGAGATGTAGCTGTGACGCACCGTCTGTTCGAGCACGCCGTGACGTGCGTCAACGAGGATGATGCTCAGGTCAGCGGTACTGGCGCCGGTGACCATGTTGCGTGTGTATTGGATGTGTCCCGGAGTATCAGCGATGATAAACTTTCGTTTTGGGGTGGCAAAATATCGGTATGCCACGTCGATGGTGATGCCTTGCTCGCGCTCGGCACGCAGTCCGTCAGTAAGCAGGGCGAGGTTCACCTCCTCGTTTCCTCTACTTTTCGATGCAGCCTCTACCGCTTCGAGCTGGTCTTCAAAGATCGACTTGCTGTCGTAGAGCAGTCGTCCGATGAGTGTGCTCTTGCCGTCGTCTACGCTGCCCGCCGTGGAGAAGCGCAGCAACTCCATATCTAAATATCCTCGTTTGGTCATAATCTTAGTTTCTAATTTCTAATTCGTAATCCGTAACTCTCAACTCTCAACTTTCAACTTTCAACTCTCAACTCTTTAGAAGTATCCTGCTTTCTTGCGGTCCTCCATAGCAGTCTCCGAGCGTTTGTCGTCAGCTCGTCCGCCACGCTCAGTGACTCGCGTGGAAGCGATCTCATCGATGATGTCGGCCACGGTGGTAGCTTTTGACTCGGTGAGTCCCGTGCAGGTGATGTCACCGATGGTTCGGCACCGCACGAGCTTCTTCACTACTTGCTCCGTAGGCTTGCGCTTGATGACGGGAAGGGCTGCCAGCCATTGACCATCGCGCTGAAACACCTCACGCTCATGAGTGAAGTAGAGGCTCGGCATGGGGATGTTCTCCTGGTAGATATATTGCCACACGTCCATCTCGGTCCAGTTGGAGATAGGGAAGACGCGGAAGTGCTCCCCCATGTTTTTGCGCCCGTTGAAGATGTTCCACAGTTCGGGTCGCTGGTTCTTAGGGTTCCATTGTCCGAACTCGTCGCGATGGCTGAAGAAACGTTCCTTGGCGCGTGCTTTTTCCTCGTCGCGTCGTGCGCCTCCGATGGCAGCGTCGAACTTGTATTTGTCGATGGTGTCAAGCAGTGTCGTAATCTGTAGTTTGTTGCGGCTGGCATAGTAGCCGGTTTCCTCTTTCACGCGTCCCGTGTCGATGCTCTCCTGTACTGATCCAACAATGAGTTCCAGTCCGAGTTTCTTCACCAGAGCATCGCGGTAGTCGAGGGTCTCCTGAAAGTTGTGTCCAGTATCGATGTGCAACAATGGGAAGGGAATCTTGGCAGGATAGAAAGCCTTGTAGGCCAGGTAAGTGCATACGATGCTGTCCTTGCCGCCAGAAAAAAGGATGACAGGTCGCTCGAACTGTGCCGCTACTTCACGCAACACATATATGCTCTCCGATTCGAGTTCCTTGAGGTGTTGAATGGTTTTGTTGTCCATATATAATAATGTGATGTTATCTCGTTTACTGTTTGCAAAGTTACGGTAAATCCGGGATTATGGAAATACCACACTATGACCATTTGATATCCCATCAATGTGGTAGAAGATGATACCCCAAAGAGGGTATTATGTAGTGAAATGGATGAATATAATAGCAAAGAGTAGGTGTAGATGAACAAAAAAGTGGTCAGCTCATGTCGAGCAGACCACTCTCTATCAATGCTTTAATACGGTTGCGAATGCGTATAGATCGTCGTACATCACTGCCGTCAGAGCCTACTGCAACGGTGATGTTGTCTTGTCGGACGATGGCGGGCGAGATGAAATCGCAATAGGGCTTGTCGTCACAGACACAGGCGAGGATGCCTCGCTCGTGAGCCATGCGGTAAATGTCGTGGTTGCGGCGTTCATCGTCGGTACAGATGAAGAGCACCTTCACACCGTTGAGGTCACCCGTTTCGAAATTCTTTTCCTTGAGTGTGAAGCCGAGACTGCGCACGCTGTCCGGAATGTGGGGAGCGATGAAGGTGACATCGGTGGTCAGACGGGCCAGGCGTTGTGCCTTGCGCACGCCCTCGTCGCAGCCCCCGATGATGACAACGGGAGCCTCGGCGAGGGCAAGGGCTATGGGAAGATAATTCAAAGCTATTTCTTTTTGATGAGTACTTTCCAATAGTTGTCGACCTTCTCGGTAGACAGCACGGTATGACCTTCGCTTTTCACGCTTCCCGGCACATTTTGAATAGGCTGTCCGTCGTCGAGGAGAATTTCGAGTACCTGACCGCTCTTCATGGGAGCGAGTGCGATCTTTGTTTTGACGAAGTTCATCGGGCACGCCACACCACGGAAGTCTTTCTTCACGTCGGGCGTGAGACCATCTGGTTTTGAAGGCGCGGCTGCTGACGTTGCCGGAGCAGGGGATGCTTTCGCCACTGCGGGCTCCGGTGTAGCATCTGTCTGCTTCGAAACTGCTGGCTGAGGCTGAGCAGTCGCTGAAACCGTTTTGAACTGCAGGTTGTCGTCCATGCCTTTGTAGAGTTCGTTGAGCAGGTCGGCGAGCTCATAGATGAGAGGTTGCTGATCGGCGAGGGGCTCGTGACGGCGGGCCCGGTCGGTGAGCACGCTGAACTTCTGAGGAACGATACCGGTAGAGATGAACTCTTTGAGGAAACCGTTGTATACGTCGTCGTCGGTGCGCGGGTCTATGCCACGTGTAACGAGGAGCATACGGTTCTCGGCGAACACGATGTCGTGGAGTTCTTTCTCCAAGTCTTTGGCCGTACCAGCGGCGATGGCCTTGCGCTTCTCCGTGATCGTGTCCTGGTCAAGTTCAATAATGTCGAAGAGTCCGGCCGAGCACTCAGCCTGCTCATATTTGATGAGGCTGAACTTCTCGTCGTCTTCCCAGTCGTGGTAGGCATCCGGTTCCTCGGCATAGGGTTTCACAGTCTTATATTTCTCAAGCAGCAGCTTCACCACCTCGGCGCCGTGCTTGACCACATAGTCGTAGTAGTCGGCATAGTTGCCTTTCTCGGCGATGACATCACGAAGATAGTCTTCGACAAATCCCGGTAGATGGCGGGCTGGGATATATCCTACGCTAAGGTCGATCTCGTTGCGTCCCTTGAGAGGCAGCCATACCGTGTAGGCAGGGAACGGGTCGTCGCCGACGCGACCGATGCGTCCGCTGAATCCCAAGTCGGCCCATGTTGCATTGGCACAGATATTTGTGCAGCCGTTCATCTTCAGCTCAAAGTCAGGGATGGCATCAAGGTCGAGGTCGCTGGCGAGCAATTTCTTGGTGATAGCATTGATGGCACCTTTTGGCAGACAGATGCCCAGACGGCAAGTGTCTGCTCCTGTGCATGATGTGAAGTTCGTGACGACAACGGGATAGTCGACCTGATAGTCACCTAAACGCTTGAAGAAATGGTAGATGTTTGGGAGATATTCCTCGGGGATGTTGCGCACCTGGATTTGTTCGCGTTTGGTGAAACGGATGACATCGTTGCCATAGTTGGCCAGATAGTCCGCCACCTCGGCGAAGAACTCCGGTCGGTTGTTGCCATGGTCTACAGGCAGGTAGGCAAACCACAGATTCTCGCGCTTTCCCTCTTCAGTGGTCTGTGCGTGGGCATAGCGGCGTTTCCAGCGAAGAAACTCCTCGCTATCATCTTTTTCGGGCGTAAAGTCGGGACGATGATGCTCGAGGGGCAGTGTGGGCACAAAGAAATCGAGTGAGCCGTCTCTCTTCAGTTCTTTGAACTCTTCAAGATAGAGTCGCTTTGCCTCCTCTTCACCATATTTATAGAACACATAGCGCATGCGGGCCTTGTGGCGGTTGCGTCGGTTGCCATATTTGTTGAACCAGTTTTTCAGAGCTTTGGCAGCCCGGTAAAGATCAACCTCGGGCAGGAAGTCAAATACCTCCCATCCAGTGTGAGGATTAGGAGCCGTGCTGCCGGCGATGAGCACGCGGTAGCCACGTTGTCCGTCAACGATCCTTGCCTGCAATCCAAAGTCAGCCACAAAAGAGTAGTGGGCATCCTGCTCGTTGTAGTCTATGGCTACCTTGTATTTTCGAGGCATGGTGAATGAGTCACGCTCTGCGATGAGTCGGGAGGTAAGTTCCTCAACCACGGGGTAGACATCGAAAGCCTCTTCGGCAACCAGTCCGCTACGGTCGTTGACCATCATGTTGCGTACGGTGTTGCCGCCGCCGCCTGCTGTGGAGAGCCCTACTTTTTCGAGTTTGCGCAATGCCGGAACAGCGTCCCGCAGATCGACGTTATGAATTTGTATCTCTTGACGTGTGGTGATATGCAGGTGCGATGTGGATACCTGTCGTCCCACATAAGCCACCTCGGCAAGTTGCTTGGGTGTGATAAGTCCGCCAGCGCACCGTACGCGGAGCATATAGTGCTCGTTTTTGCGTTGCTCATAGATGCCCATGGGCACGCGGTTGCTTTTCAGTTCACCGGCTTTGATCTCACCGGCCTGATATTTTTTGATCAGTGACTCGGTGTAGTCCAAGTCGCTGTTGAGTGTGGAAGGTATGCGGTACATGCTATTATGTCATTTTATTCATTTATCATTCGTCGTTCGGCATTCATTCTTTATCCTTCATAATGACTCTCTTTGTCAACGACTTCACCCTGTAGAATCTTGAAGGAGTTGAGGTGTATGCCGTCGTGGAGCGAGAGGATGGCATAGCGGATGGTAGGATCATTGGCCAGCCGGATATCCTCTTGTGATGGTCGTGAGGGACTGGCGGGATGAGAATGCCAGTTGGCGAGAATCTTCAGATGCTTAGTACGAGCGTATTTCAAGGCTGCAAACTGATCCTTAGGCGCGAAGGAGAAATGTTCCGAACTGTGATCGATATTCTCCATCCAGTAGTTTTCGGTTACAACGCCGTCGTTGCCGAGCAGATAGCCACACGTCTCCAAGGGTGCGTCTTTCTGTGCCTGTGCGATCATTTGCTGGATGACATCATCGTTGATTTTCATGGTGCTGTATATTATAAATAGGTGTGGGAGACAGTGCTGTGAACGTTTAGTGCAGATCGCACGCTGTCTGTTCGTAGTCGATGAGATGGTCGATGGTGGGATGTTCACCACAGATCTCGCAGTTGGTGCGTCGCTTGACCTTGATCGTGCGGAAGTTCATCGTTTTGGCATCGAAGGTGAGCAGGCGGTTGGTGAGCAGTTCACCTACGCCAAGGATATATTTCAGAGCCTCGGCAGCTTGTATGGTGCCCAACATACCGGCAATGGCACCGAGCACTCCTGCCTGCGAGCAAGTGGGTACAGCACCGGCTGGTGGCGGTTCCTTAAAGAAGCAACGGTAGCAGGCTGAGCCTGGCACATGGGTAAACGTCTGACCGCGGAAGCGCAGAATGCCACCGTGGCTGAATGCCTTGCCAAGCATCACGCAGGCATCATTGATGAGAAACTTCACGGGGAAGTTATCGGTACCGTCGATGACAAAGTCCCACGGTTCGATGATCTTCTTGGCGTTGGACGAGTCCATGAATTCGTGGTAGGTAGTTACCTCCACGTCAGGGTTGATGGCGAGCATCTTTTCTTTGGCACTCTCCACCTTTGGTTGTCCCACGTCTTTGGTGAAATGGATAATCTGCCGTTGCAGGTTGCTCAAGTCCACCACGTCGGCGTCTACGATGCCGATGTGTCCCACACCAGCTGCTGCAAGATACATAGCGGCGGGTGCGCCCAAGCCACCGGCACCGACAATGAGAACACGGGCGTTGAGAATCTTTTCCTGACCCTCAAGCCCAACATCCTGTAAGAGAATATGACGGCTGTAGCGCTCTATCTGGTCTTCTGTCAAGTCTATCATAAGCTGCCTCCTCCCATGAAATAAAGGAAGTCTACATGGTCACCTTCCTTGATTTGTGTCTTGTCGTAGTCTTCTTTCTCCACAAACTCTTCGTTGACCTGCACGGTCACCATCTCAGGCTGGAAAACCTTGTTCTGCTTGATGAGTTCGCTGAGTGTCAGCGGCAGTGTCACGTCTTGCTTTTCGTCGTTTACGATAATCTGTGCCATAATGCTATATTTTGATGTTTTTGTTGCTTGATTGGGGCATTACAACTTTCGTTGATTTTCGTTTGCAAAGTTCGCTATTTTTTGCTTGGGATGTAATACCCCTCTATCGGTATATTGCCATCCCACAATTGTGGTAGACATCTACTCTATCTATGGTATTGCCTGTTTAACTATTTTGGCATAACTTTGCATTTTGTTAGGCTTTGACAATGGAAGAGCCCAGTATATCATCAAAATAGAAAGCATGAAGCATAGACAAAGCACTACACCTCTTTTATTATTATTTGTCTCGTTGCCCTTGGTTGCCCAGACCGACAGTGTGGCAAAGCAACGGGTCTATAGTCTCAATCCCGTGGTGGTCACGGGTACTGGTCATCATCAGCGGTTGCGCTCTGCCATCAGTCCCGTGGAGGTAATCGGGCAGGGGAGTATAAGCTCGTCTTCACCCCGGTTGTTCGCAGAGTCTGTAGTCAGGCAGTTGCCTCAGCTTTCGATATCACCCAATTCCACGGGTGCCTATCTGCGGCTCAATGGATTGAGCAACAAATATGCGCTGATTTTGCTTAATGGCAAACGGCTCATCGGCGACATCTCGGGCAATGTCAATCTCAACCGCATCGACATGACCAACGTGCGGCGTATTGAGGTTCTCGATGGAGCGGCCTCTTCGCTCTATGGCAGTGATGCCATCGGCGGTGTGGTTAACATCATCACGCTACAAGAGGCTTCGAAACCATTGTCCTTCACTACCGATACCAGGGTGTCTGCCCATGGACAGTTCCGACAGGCTACCAATCTGCAATTGGGTTTCCGTGGCTTCAGCAGTCTGACCTCCTTTACCCATGACCAGAGCGGTTATTATCGCAACAATCCCTTGACTTACAAGAGTGGTACAGACGGGGACACCTATCAGTCGCTGGCTCCTCTGGCCTCTGGCTGGCGTACCAACCTTGTTACCCAGCGATTTGCTTATGACAATCATAAGGCATTGAGCCTTTTTGCCGAGGGCAGCTATAACTGGCATAAGACGGTGAGACCCGAGACTCAGACTGATGTCGCCGGCGGCTTTGACTATGAGTTGCGCTCAGAAGCTTGGCGGTGGGACGCCGGAGCCACGTATCGACTCTCTGCCAAAAACAGTCTGCAGCTGCGCTTCAACGGCGACCATTATTCCTATGGTAACGAGTACGACGTGGCGACCAAGACTTACGCGGTTGGCGACTATGTACGCAAGAAGACACAACGACTCTACGAAGGAGAGCTCAAAGGTGTGTTCTCTTTTCTGCAAGGCGCAACAACCATCGCTGGCATTGACTGGCAAAACAGTTTTCTTGATGCTATTTCGGGAAGCGTCGATCGCCATGTCTACACATGGGCAGGGTATCTGCAACACGAGCAGGCACTGACCAAAAATTTGAAAGCACTCTTGGGAATGCGCTATACCTATCATGAGACTTTTGGCAATAACTTCACGCCCAAGGTGGCATTGCTCTATCATTACGGCCATTTGCAGTTGAGAGCGTCATACAGTCGTGGCTACCGTGCACCAGGCCTTGATGAGCTGTACTATCATTACTATACCTTTGTGCGCAACTTTCCTACGCTGACTATTGGCAACAGCAACCTCAAAGCAGAGACCAGCGACTATTTCTCGTTCAACGCGGAATATCAAACACGGAAATGGACGGCTGGCATAACAACTTTCGTCAACAATATCCATGACATGATCGTCAAGACGATTGTCAGTGTGGATGCCGACGAGGTAGCTTCCCTTCGCCGCGACTTTCCGGAGATTACCGACGCACAGGCCATAACGCTTACACACTATAATCGCTACGACAACAGCGACCGGGGACGGGTTTACGGTTTGCGTGCCCATTTCACGGTGGAACCGTTAGACGGTCTCAGTCTCTTTGCCAACTACAGCTATATTCTTGCCCGACAACAGTCCGATGGGATTTGGTCTAATGTAGAGCGCAGTATCCGCAACACTGTCACGCTGGGTGCTGACTATATCCATCGTTGGGGACGATACACGCTGGGGCTCCATGCCGACGGGCGTTTGCAGAGCAAGACCTATTATCCGGTACCCTACGAGGATGCACCGGGATATGGGCTTTGGAATATCTCCACCACGCATACCTTTCGCTTCCGTGGCTTGGAGGTGATGCCGAGCCTGGGTGTGGACAATGTGTTGAATACCCGTGACCGGCGCATTGACAGTACGTTGCGGAGATATTCCAACTTTTCCTCGGGTACAACGATTGTTGCGGGACTGAGGATCAAATATTAGCAGAGAGAGTTGATGCTGTAGGAGGCATAGAATCTATAGAGGCTATAGAGACTATAGAATCTATAGATACTATAGAAAACGATAGAAGTCATAGAACAGAAAAGAAAAAGAGGATAGAGTCGGTGGGCTCTATCCCCTTTTTCTTTTTAGTAACACACTGACGACCACTGGTGCACCGACGAGTGCAGTCACGGAGTTGACCGGTAGTACACCCTCGTAGCCCGGCAAGCGGGCGACCAGATTACAGAAGAGAGCCAGCAGGGCTCCCGTGAGCAGACAAGCAGGCACCAGCAGACGGTGACTACCTGTTTGCAGAATGCCACGGCACAAATGAGGTACAGCGAGACCAATAAAGAGAATAGGACCGCAATAGGCGGTGACAACGGCTACGATGGCACCACTGAAGAGAATGACCAGAGCGCGCGCCCTGCGAATGTTCAAACCTAAATTACGTGCATAGCTGTCGCCAAGCAACAGCAAATCCATGGGCTTCACCATGAAAAAGGTCAGAGGCAACAAGATAGCCATGACAGATATAAACAAAGTGACGGCATTGCCAGAAACTCGGGAGAAACTGCCCAGTCCCCAAATGACATATTCGCGAACGTCGTCGTCGTTGGCAAAGCATTTCAGTACGCCAATGGCAGCATTGGCTACGTAGCCAATCATCACACCGATGATAAGCAACGTCACCGTGTTCTCTACACGTCGGGCAAAAAACGTCATCAACAGCAGTGTGCCCATCGCACCGAGTATTGCCGCGCTTGTCAGTGCTACATTGCCAAGGAAGCCCATGCTGCTCAGAGCACTGCTGCCCAATGTACCAGCCAGCAGAACGACTATGGCGACACCGAGCGATGCTCCCGATGTGATGCCCAAGACCGATGGACCAGCTAAAGGATTGTGGAAAACGGTCTGCATCTGCAGGCCGGACACAGCCAGACCGGCACCGGCTACCACGGCAGTCAGTGCTTGGGGAAGCCGGGAACTCAGGATGATGTTGCGATGAATGATACTTGTAGTAGAAGTCTCGTTGCCATGAAAGAGGATAGCAAGTGTCTCATGCAAAGAAATGGGAACAGAGCCCCACAGCAGGTTGAGAGCAAACAACAGTGCTAAGCCGACTGTGAGCAAGATGAAAGTGGCGATTGGGTTGCGGTGCATCATGATGCGAGATTTCAATTCTGAGTTGTAAAGAGCGACTTATCACAAACAGGAGACTTCTTGTTGATTAGAGAAGCTTGTAGAAATGGGGGTGATAGGTGGGCAGGAGCTCCGGATGAATGGCTTTGATGAAGTCGGCCAATAGCCAGTCGGGGCGCAAGGGTGCCAGCTCGTGATAGCCGCTGGATGCGATATTGCAATAGATCACATGGTGGCGTTGAAAGGCAAGGAATTGCTCATTGCGCTGGTCCTCAGCCTTGAGTGCCTGATAGGAAAACGTGCCGGGATAGCTGTTCATCACCCGCCAATAGTCGGCTTGGGCTGCCATGGCATACATAGACTCAAAGTCAGAGGGGAAACCGCCCGTGTGTTGGTCGTGTTGAGGGAGATAGACAGCACCGGCATCGCGCAGGAGTTGGGCGAGATAGCTCTTGCCGCCCATGACAAACCACTGTCCGCCTTTCTGCTCCCCGCTGAAGATGGTTGGTCGGTGCGTTGCCTTTGCGGCTAAGGCTTGATAAGCGTGATAGTGTTGTTCCACTTGTTGGAAGAAAGCGTTGGCTTCCTTCTCTCTGCCCGTGAGCATACCCACGAGCTTTACCCATTCGGCCTGACCCAGTGGTGTGGGCTCCTTGAAAGCTGTATAAGGAATCAGTGGCGAGCCTACTTGCTGCAAAGCTTCATAACCGCCTTTCTTAAAAGGGGAGACGAGGATAGCGTCGGGTTGAAGCGCCATGACCGTCTCGGTGTCGAAGTTCCCTTCATAGCCAATCTTGGCGATCTTACCCTCAGCGATGCGGTGCCTCACGTCTTTGTCTTGCAGATGGCGCACGCTGGTGATGGCCGAAACCTGGTCGAGTGCATGCAGTTGGATGAACGCAGCCAACTGCTCCGTGCCCATAGGAATGCAACGCTCCACCGGTACTTCCACCCGATGATAGTATTCCTTAGGAATGCCGGAAGCGTTGACACCACGGGGAATCAGCGCCAGACGATAAGTGCTCCGGCTCTTATGTCCTGCCACACTGATGTCGACAAGACGTGTTCCGTCGGAGAGATAGCGTACGGTGAAGTTCTTTGCATAGCGAAGCGTGACGTGGGCACTGTCTGAGAGAATCTCGCTCACGTCGGCTTTCTGCCCCCGATGGCTGAGCGTGCCCGGTCGGCAGGCAGAAAACAAAAGAAGGCACAGCACTATGGCCATGCCCTTCTTCATCTCTCTTTTCAATAAATATCTGTCAATCAAAAAATGGTTCGTTTTCATATTGTTCTTGATAGAGTGGGGTAGCCCGTGACGTTTTCAAACACACAGTCTAAGTCCGTAGCAGCCTAAACCTAAGTCTTTTTAGCTGAATGCGCCGTTGAGATACTTTTGTGTCAGCTCATTCTTTGGATGACGGAAGACCTGTTCGGCATCGCCTTCTTCCACGACTTTGCCCATGTACATGAAGATGACATGATCGGCAATGCGTAGCGCTTGACTCAATGTGTGTGTGACCATCACGATGGAGTTGTTGACTTTCAATTCAGTAAAGAGTTCCTCAATCTTGTGGCTGCTGATAGGATCGAGTGCGCTTGTGCTCTCGTCAGCGAGCAGATAGGTAGGCTCTACGGCCAAGCTGCGGGCCAGGCACAGACGTTGCTGCTGTCCGCCGCTCAAGCGGGATGCCGGAGAGTTGAGTCTGTCCTTGACCTCGTCCCACAATCCCACGGCGCGCAGATAGTGGCGCACGATCTTGTTTTGCTGATGACGGTTATGGATGCCGTGGATGCGGCAACCGTAAGCCACATTGTCGTAGATGCTCATAGGCAGAGGGCAGGGACGCTGAGGCACGAGGCCGATGTTGCGGCGAAGTTCAGAGAGGCGACTGCTGCCAGCCCTGAGGATGTTGGTACCGTCGAAGGTGACCTCGCCGGTCATGCGCAGGCCTTCCACGCTGTCGTTGAGACGGTTGAACGTGCGAAGCAACGTGCTCTTACCGCAACCTGAGGGGCCGATGATACAGGTGATCTTGTTGCGGGGAATCTCCACGTTGATATCCTTCAGTATGTGAGCCCCATGGATGTAGACATTGAGGTGACGGGTCTGCAGACGCGCTCCCGTGGCGTGAGCAAACTTGTTGGTCACGGAGAAGGAAGCATCCTCTCTGTTGAGGCTACTGAAAGCAAACGGGAGGAAGCCGTTGCCGAAGTGGTGGAGTGTACTTGCTATTGCGTTCATAAGCGTCTCTGTTTTTACAGTTGCAAAGTTACGGAAAACCTCGATGCCGGGGAATACCACGCTAATAGTATTTTCATACCACAATGATGGTATGGCCAAATACCCTTATAGGGCGATTGCTTATTTTGTTGATTCCTTCTATCTTTGCATGTAGATTAAAGCAATATGCAATGAAGAAAAACTCGTGCAAAGAGAAAGCAATCCGACACATGCTATATATAATAAGGAGTAGAGTGACGAAACTTGTCATCGTGTTTCTTTTGTTGCCCACACTTTTCTGTGGCTGTGGGCGTAAGCCAGCGGCCAAAGCCGGAGACTTGCAGGGCAACATTGCCGTGTCGGGAGCGTTTGCGCTCTATCCGCTGATGCTTCGTTGGGCCGACGCCTTCAGCCAGCAGCATCCCGGAGTGACCATAGACGTGTCGGCTGGAGGCTCGGGCAAGGGCGTCACCGACGTGCTGGCGGGACAGGTAGACTTGGGAATGGTGTCGCGAGACTTGAAAGCACCCGAGCGGCAGCATGGTGCCGTGGCGGTGGCTGTAGCCCGGGATGCCGTCGTGCCCATCATCAACATCCGTCATCCGCTCTATCGTCAGCTGCTTCGACGGGGACTCTCTCAGAAGGTGGCATGTGGCATTTGGGTCACCGGAACCATCAAGACCTGGGGGCAGGCAGCGGGCGTGAACAGTCATGCGCTTATCAATGTCTACACTCGCAGCGATGCCTGTGGGGCTGCCGAGACATTTGCCTCCTGGCTGAAATCCCATCAGGAGGACTTGCGCGGCACGGGTGTCTATGGGGACCCGGGCATTGTGCGTCAGGTGGCCAACGATCCTTATGGGCTCGGCATGTGCAACATCAGCTATGCTTTCGACGATCAGACCGGACGCCCCAACGAAGGCATTGCGCTTTTCCCCATTGACACTGATGGTGACGGGCGCATCAGCAAAGATGAGCAGTTCTATGCTTCAAAGCAATCTCTGATCAAGGCCATTCAAGACGGACGTTATCCTTCGCCACCAGCCCGACAGCTATTTGTGGTGAGCAAAGGCAAACCTCAGAATGTCATCGTCAAGGCTTTCCTCCGTTTTATCTTAGAGGAGGGACAGAAATACAATATTCCGGCAGGATTTATCCCTGTACATGAAAAGCAGAAAGTAAGGCACTGAAATGTTGCACAGCCATTGGGGATGTTGTGCAGAAAATGGTGAGTATGTTTTAAATTACTTTAATTGTGCTGACAATGTTATATAGTATAAAGCAGAAAATGGATAACTTTGTTATAAACTTAAAGTTTTGAAAGTGTTAAAGTCAATCAATAATGACAGATTTTAAAGAAATATTTGAGAGTCGCTACACATGGATTGAGGGATTTATGCGCAATGTCCGCCGCTATGGATGGCGCACGGCAATGATCGATCCCATTCAGAAGAAAACATGGACTTACCGTGAACTCAACGCTGATGTCAACCGGCTTACCAACCGTCTGATGACCGACGGACTGAAAAAGGGTGACGTGATGATGATGATGATGCTCAACAGCCCGGAGTTTGCCTTTATTTATATTGCAGCCCACAAAGGACATTTTGTCAACAGTCCGGTGAGCTATCGACTCTCGTCGGGAGAGTTGGCTGATCTGTTGAAGACCAACAAACCAAAAATACTGTTCTTTGACGAGGCTCGCAAAGGCGATGTTCTCGCTGCCGTGAAGATGAGTGGATGGCGTCCTCAGCGCCTTGTGGTCGTCGACGGAGCCAGCGACGGCACGGTCATCTCGTTTGTCGACTATGTCGATGGCAGTACGGCTGAGGAGCCGTCATTTACTTGCGAGTATAACATCTACGACGAGACGACACGCCTCTTCACCTCCGGTACGACGGGACACGCCAAGGCTGTGCCACTGACGAGCATCAACGAGGTGCTCTCCAGCCACGACGTGATGATCCATTTCCCGATGAGCTATAAGGACGTGACGATGAACACCACTCCTTGGTTCCATCGTGGCGGACTGCACTGCGCCGGTCCTTGTCCTACATTCTACGCCGGAGCAGCCCTGGTGGTGATGCGCAAGTTCGACGCCGGACTGACGCTGAAATATATCGACCGCTATAAGATCACGTTTGTCATCGGCGTGCCTACCGTCTTGGAGCGTCTCGCCGATGAGCAGGAAGACAAGGGCTACGACATCAGTACGCTGCACGGCATCGTGACGATGGGCAGTCCGCTTGAGCGTTCAGCCTGCATCCGCTATCAGAAAGTGCTCACGCCAAATATCTTCAACGGCTATGGTACGACAGAGACCTTTTGGAACACCTTCCTGCGGCCTTTCGATCTGCCGGAGAATGCCGGTACGGCCGGTGCCTCTTGCGTCGATGATGACGTGCGTGTGGTGAAAGTCTATGAAGACCGGCGGGCCGAGCCCGACGACCTGGCCAAAGACGACGGCACGGAGATCGGCGAGGTGATCATCTCGTCGCCGGCAAAGTCGCCATTCAAATATGTCAACAATCCCGAGGAGACCGAGCAGAAATACTACAAAGGATTCCTTTATACCAACGATCTGGCTACGTGGGATGAGCATCAGTTTGTCACCATCGTAGGCCGTAAGGACGACATGATCATCTCTTCGGGCGAGAATATCTATCCCGTGGAGATAGAGGAGGTACTCAACCTCAATTCTAAGGTGAAAGACTGCATCGTCACTTCTGTGCCTGACAAGATGCGCGGACAACTCGTCACGGCATACGTCGTCAAGGCTGACGAGAGCCTCACAGCCGAGGAGTTGGACGAGTTCTGCAAGGAAAGCCCCGAGATTGCCAACTTCAAGCGGCCGCGTTACTATCGCTTCGTGTCGAGTGTTCCACTCAATGCTACGGGTAAGAAACTCCATGCCAAGATCAAGGCCATCGCCGCCGAAGACCTGCGCAATGGTTTGCTCTATCGCGTATAGTTCAATCGAAATGAAGGCTTAAAACACATAGGAGAAGCGACGGAAACGACAAAATTCCGTTGCTTCTCCTGTTTTTTTGTGTCTTACTCTCAGTTTTTCTCCTTTTTTGTCAACACTTTGTTGACGTTTTATTATTTTTGCAATAAGTTTAATCTCTTAACCTGTTGCTATGAGAAAGCAGTTATATTCTCTGATACTATTGTGTTGCTGTCTGTTGCTGTTCTCCTGTCAGAAGGCTTATGTAGGCGACGACGACTCAGAAGAAGTCCGCAAAGAAAGCGGTGTGAATCTACGGCTTAGCATTGCCAGGCTTGGCGATGCCGATTTTGAGAAGTCCTATGAAGTGTTGCGCAGTGCGGATGTTACCACCTTGTGCAATAGGGTGAGCGTCGCTGTTTATCAAGATGGTACAAGAGTGAAGCAAGTTAACCAAACGACATCGGACCAAGACTTCGGAAAGATACAGTTGACACTGCCTGCCGGAAAGTACAAGATCTTGATTTTGGCCTACAGAGGATCGAAGAGTGCGACGATGACCAACGCGGAGAAGGTCTGTTTCAGTGGCGGAATGAGTGACACCTTCTGGTATTGCAAGGACATAGACTTGGAGTCCGACACGTCAGAAGACATCATGATGAAGCGTATCGTGGCGATGTTCCGCTTGTCACTGACCGATACCATGCCAAAAAATGTCAAGACTTTAAAGTTCGCCTACACGGGCGGCAGCTCAACGCTCAATGGTGTGACAGGCTTAGGGTGCGTCAACTCCCGGCAGAGCGTGGAGTTTGCGATCACGTCGGATATGGTCGGCAAGGCTAATGACTTTGATATATACACCTTTCCCAAACCCGACAGTCAGACTTTAAAGGTCACTGTAACAGCATTTGACGGCAATGGCAATCAGATCATTCAGCACATTTTTGATGGTGTGGAGATCCAATGCAATATGATCACCAAGTACACCGGAGCTTTCTTCACCGGGGCGGGTACGGGAGCCAGTGCCAACTATTCCAACCGTCTATTGACCAATGATGAGTGGAGACTGAACGATAACACATTCTGATATAAAATGAAATATCCCCGGCTTGAGCCGTTTGCTCAAGTCGGGGATATACTTATGAAAGACAGAGACCCTAAGCCTCTCATCCAAGATATTGGGTGAGGATTTTGGCGTAAGGACTACGTCTGATTTTCTCAATAGCCTTTTCGCGTATCTGGCGCACCCGCTCGCGGGTGAGTCCCAAGCGCTCACCAGTTTCCTCGAGCCCTTCCTCTTGACATCCAATGCCGAAACTGCGTGTAATCACCTCTTGCTCACGTGGCTTCAATACTTTCTTAAAGATGCTCTCTAAGTCGATGCGCATAGATTCGCGGTTGGTGATATTCGACACCGTATGGTCGGATGAAGGCAACAGATCAGACAGGCTGTTGCTATCGTCTTCGTTGAATGGTGCGTCGATGCTCATGTGCCGTGTGTCAGCAGTCAGGGCGTCTTGTATCTTATTGCTGTCGATGTTGGTGAGGGCAGACAGCTCTTCTGTGGACGGCTTGCGGTGATTGGTTTGCTCAAACTTCTCGATCTCTTGGTTGATCTTCGAGATGGCTCCCACTTGGTTGAGTGGCAGTCTGATCATTCTGCTCTGTTCGGCGATGGCCTGCAAAATGCTCTGACGGATCCACCACACTGCGTAGGATATGAATTTGAAGCCTCGTGTAGGATCGAACTTCTCAGCCGCCTTGACCAGTCCAATGTTGCCCTCGTCGATGAGGTCGGGCAGCGAGAGCCCCTTGTGCTGATATTGCTTGGCAACGGACACGACGAAGCGCAGGTTGGCACGGATGAGCTTGTCCTTGGCACGCTCACCCTCGCGGCCTCCTTTCTGTATCTTCATGGCCAGCTCTTCCTCCTCGTCGATGTCGGCCATCGGTATGCGGCCTATCTCCAAGAGGTATTTGTCGAGTGACTCGCTCTGCCGGTTGGTGATGCTACGTTCAATCTTTAACTGTCTCATGACTATTATGATCCTTTCTCTTCTAATTTTCTCAGTAGCCAAGATGCAAAAACCGTACCAATAGAACGATTGTGTCTGACTTGATATTTTTGTTGAATAAACTGACATTTTTGCGGCCAAATACAGGCGATTTTCTGAAACGGCCCACATCTTGCTCTCATTTTCGCGAATTTCAGCTGGTTTTTGTAAGTAGCTAATAATCAGACATATATAAATATGCGGCTATTCCCGGCTGGTCAGAAAGGTACTTTGACGAGAAATTTTCTAGAGAATTTCTCGTCAAAGTACCTTTTTGATGTTGTCATCTCGGTTGTTTCACTCGGTCATCTCGGTTGTTTCATCCTATCATCTAACCTTTTTGACCCTGTCATCCCACTCTTTTCTCCTTTTGCTCTCTTTTATTTCGTGTTTTCTGCTTGGATGCTTTTCTAGAATGTGCTCAAAGGTTGACAGACTTTTGTCAATAAGATTTATCATTGGAAGTCTTTCCTGAAAGGTCTACACAGTCTTGGTTGTTTGGTGCGTTAATATTTTGGAATCACTATAGAGGCAATCGTCATTTAGCCCCAAATACTTATAATCACTGTTCTTGGGATTAAATTGCTTTTTTAGACTCTTTTTTAGTCAAGTCGTTGGAAGTCTTTAAAAAAACATATATAATTTGCCTATTGTAGCATCGGCTGTGTCATTCAGAATATTATATAATTAGTGTCAGCCCTTCATATTTTTTATTCTTCTGACGCAGATTCCGATTATTTTTTGTAAGTTTGCCAAAGAAATGGCAGTGTCTATATCCTTTAAGCAGGATCATGCATTGCCATCGTCGAATATCATTCACCAAACAACATTTACAAGCGTATGAAGAAACTCATTCCAGTATTGGGCCTTGCCCTGATGATGGCAGCCTGTGGCGGCAAGAAAGCCCAGCCGGCTGCAAGTGCTGATTCCACAAAGGTGGCAATTAACGATAGTGCGGTCGTAGACACTTCCTATTGTGGCACTTACCGTGGAACCCTGCCAGCCGCTGACTGTGAAGGCATTAAGACGGTGCTCACGATCAGTTCTGACAGTACTTATAACCTGTCGAGTGACTATATTGGCAAGAAAGACGGCCAGTTCGTCACCAGTGGCGTCTATCATCTCAAGGATGGAAAGCTCATCGAACTCGTCACCCCTTCTTCCGGTGAGAAGACTTACTACAAGGTGAAGGATGCCAAATCTATCATTATGACTGATTCGCTTGGCACAGAACCCGAAGGTGAGATCGCCAAGTTCTATGTGTTAACGAAATAATCTTTTGCCGTTGGTTTCGTGATGTTTGCTCAGTCGCTTAAAGAGGTATAACTTGTTCGGCTTACAGTCCCTAAAACTTAAGTGAACAAAAGGTAGGAAAGGTTATGTATATATAATAAGGTGTAGCCTTCATTGAGGTTAATGAAGCTTAAACCTAAAGACTTATGCTAAACGTTTGAAATCAAGTGCCATCAAAGAATTATTAATTATCAGAATAAATAAGTCGAATATGATTAAGAGAAACGCAAAGATTCTTATGAGTGCTTTACTATTGCTCGGCGGTAGCAACATGGCGCTCCAGGCCAAACAATGGACTTTGGGCGACTGTGTCAACTATGCGTTGGCCAACAACATCTCGTTGCGCAAGTCGGTAGTGAACTATCAGAGCGCACAGGAGACCTTGTTGCAGAGCAAGTCGGCCCTGCTGCCCTCGCTGTCGGCATCGACATCGCAAAACGTCACCTATAACCCATGGCCTGAGCGTGGCAGCTACATGATTGCCGGCGACAAGGTGCAGACCAATGTCGACAAGACTTACTACAATGGTTCATACGGCATCAACGCTTCCTGGACGGTATGGAACGGCAACAGAAACCACAATCAGGTGAAGCTTGACCAGCTTTCTGTCGATGAGGCCCGTCTTGACTCGGCGACTACTGCCAACAGCATTCAGGAGCAGATTGCTCAGCTCTTCGTGCAGATTCTCTATTCCAAGGATGCCGTCGCCGTCAACAAGGCTACGCTTGAGGCTTCCAAGGCCAACGAGGCTCGCGGCAAGGAATTTGTCAAGGTCGGCAGCATGAGCAAAGCTGATTTGGCACAGCTCACTGCCCAGCGGGCCCAAGACGAATACGCAGTGGTGCAGGCTGAGAGTAGTCTGAGAGAGTATAAACGTCAGCTCAAGCAACTGCTGCAAATCACCAGTGAGGAAGAGTTCGATGTGACTGTACCAACCACGACCGATGCCATGGCCTTGGCGGCTGTTCCGAGTGTATCCTCTGTCTATGAGAGCGCATTGGCCAACCGTCCGGAGATACAGCGTGCGGCCACAGCCATTAAAGCCAGCGACTTGCAGTTGAAGATAGCAAAAGCCGGGAAAATGCCCACGGTGAGCCTAAGTGCCGGGCTGAACAGCAACACCACGTCGATGAGCAATAATAACTGGGGCACACAGCTGAAAAACAACTTTGCCTTTGGTGGTGGGGTGACGCTCAGCGTGCCGCTCTTTGACAACCGACAGACCAAAACCGCTGTCAACCGGGCCATCCTTGAGCGGCAGTCCAATGAGCTTGACCTTCGCGACAAGCAAACCACGCTCTATTCCACCATCGAAAACTATTGGTTGCAGGCGGTCAATAACCAGGCGCAGTATCGAAGTGCCAAAGTCAGCACCGAGAGCGCGCAGACCAGTTACAACCTGCTGCAGGAGCAGTTCAAGCAAAACTTGAAGAATGTCATTGAGCTCATGAATGGCAAGAATGCGCTGCTCAAGGCACAGCAGGCCGAGTTGCAGGCTAAATACCTGGCTATCCTCAATCAGGATATGCTGAAATTCTATCAGAACGGAACCTTGAAACAATAAGAGAGACGAGAACACAACACAGACACAGCACGAGTCAAACACAAGAAAGAAAACACAAAACAGAAATTGATAAAGAGAAAAATGAAAAAGATTAAAATCAGCAAAGTCTGGATATTGGTAGCCATCGTCGTCGTGCTGGCCGTGGTGGCTTTCCTCTTGTCCGGCAACAAAAAGAAAGAGCAGGTGCAGTTCAACACCGCCGAGGTGGCACCTGCCAACATCGTGAACACGGTGACGGCAACGGGTACGATCGAGCCGGTGACCTCCGTCACGGTGGGTACGCAGGTGTCGGGTATCGTCAGTAAGCTCTATGTCGACTACAACAGTGTGGTGAAGAAAGGGCAGGTCATCGCTGAGCTCGACAAGTCAAACCTGATCAGTGAGCTAAACTCAGCGAAGGCCAACCTCGAACAGGCCAAGGCTTCCTTGTCGAGCGCAGAGAGTAGTCTGAGCTATCAGGCTGCCAACTTCCGCCGCAACAAGGCGCTTTATCAGAAAGGACTCATCTCGGGCAATGATTACGAGAGTGCCCGCCTGAGCTATCAGACGGCGATGGCCAGTGTGTCTTCGGCACGCGACCAGGTGTCGGCAGCCCGCGAGCAGGTGAAGAAAGCGCAGACCAACCTGGGCTATGCCACAATTACTTCGCCGATCGACGGCATCGTGCTCTCGAAGAGCGTGGAGGAAGGCCAGACGGTGGCCGCCAGCTTCAGTACGCCTACGCTGTTCACCATTGCCAAGGACTTGACCAATATGCAGGTCGTGGCAGATGTCGATGAGGCTGACATCGGCGACGTGAAGGTGGGAGAGCGCGTGACGTTCACCGTGGATGCTTATCCCGACAACACCTTCTCCGGTACCGTCAAGCAGGTGCGCCAGGAGGCTACGACAACGAACAACGTGGTGACGTATTCTGTAGTGATCAGCGCACCGAATGCTGACCTGAAGTTGAAGCCGGGACTGACGGCTACTGTCACCATCTATACCCAGGAGAACAAGGGTGTGCTCAGCGTGCCCAGCAAGGCACTGCGCTTCACACCGGAGAAAGAGACCGTTGGCGGTATGAAGATCAAAGACATCGCCAATGCCAAGAACAAGGTTTGGACGATCGAGGGCAACACTGTGGTGGCTCATCGTGTCAACATCGGAATGACTGACGGTTCGCATACTCAGATACTCAGTGGTATCAGTCGTGGCGCTAAGGTCATCACGGGCATCAGTTCCGCAATGCCCGATGATGACGGCGACGACAACACGACTTCTTCCAGTGAGTCCAGTCCGTTTGCGCCGAAAGGACCGGGAAGCAAGAAGAAGTAATGAATGTTGAATGATAAATGGAAGCAATGTTGAGTGTTCAATGTTGAATGATGAATGAAAGCAATGTAGAATGCTCAATGTTGAAGGATGATTGATTCAACAAAACAGGAAAGCCACAATGAACAACAATAATCATGATATCAGCAATGGCGGCAATCGCAAAGTCGTCATAGAGTTGCGGGATGTGAAGCGTGACTTCTTGGTCGGTGACGAGACCGTACATGCGCTGCGTGGGGTGTCGTTCAAGATCTATGAGGGTGAGTTTGTCACCATCATGGGTAAGTCCGGTTCCGGAAAGTCCACGCTTCTCAACCAGCTCGGCTGTCTCGACACGCCCACGAGCGGCGACTATTTTCTCGATGGCGTCTCCGTGCGCACGATGTCGAAGAGCCAACGTGCCGTGCTGCGCAACCGCAAGATAGGTTTTATCTTTCAGAACTATAATCTGCTGCCAAAGACGACATCGGTGGAGAACGTGGAGTTGCCGCTGATGTACAATCCCGACGTGTCGGCCCAAGAACGCTTCCGCCGGTCGGTAGAAGCCTTGAAGGCTGTAGGACTGGGCGACAGACTCTATCACAAGTCCAACCAGATGTCGGGTGGTCAGATGCAGCGTGTGGCCATAGCCCGGGCCCTGGTCAACAATCCTGCCGTGATTCTTGCTGACGAGGCGACGGGTAATCTCGATACCCGCACGTCGTTTGAGATTCTTGTACTTTTTCAGAAACTCTATGCCGAGGGACGTACGATCATCTTCGTGACCCACAATCCCGATATCGCGCACTATTCTTGCCGCAACATCCAGTTGCGTGACGGACACGTCATCAGCGACGAATATAATCCACATATACAAAGCGCCGCGGAGGGCCTTGCCGCCCTTCCGGCCAATACCGACGAATAGGAAACATGAACTATACCAATCTTTTCAAAATAGCCCTGCGTGCGATCATGGCCAACAAGATGCGGTCGTTTCTCACAGCACTGGGCATTATCATTGGCGTGGCGTCGGTCATTACGATGCTCGCCATAGGACAAGGTTCGAAGCGAAGCATTCAGGCCAACATTGCAGAGATGGGTTCCAATATGATCATGATCCATCCGGGTGCTGACATGCGCGGTGGCGTACGACAAGATCCGTCGGCCATGCAGACGCTGAAACTCTCGGACTATGAGTCGCTGCGCGATGAGTGCAACTACATCAAGGGCATCAGTCCTGTGGTCAGCAGCTCGGGACAGTTTATCTATGGCAACAACAACACGCAGTCGACGCTCTATGGTGTCAACCGGGAGTACCTCGACATACGCCAGCTGAGCGTCAGCGACGGCGACATGTTCACCGATCAGGACATCAAGGCGGGCGCAAAGGTGTGTATCCTCGGACAGACTGTGGTGGACTATCTCTTCCCCGACGGCAGTGATCCTGTGGGGCGTGTGGTGCGCTTCAACACCATTCCCTTCCGTGTCATCGGCGTGCTGAAGAAGAAAGGCTACAACTCCATGGGTATGGATCAGGACGATCTCGTGCTGGCACCTTACACGACGGTGATGAAGCGAATCCTCGCCCAGACCTATCTGAGCGAGATACAGGCCTCGGCTATCACCGAGGATGTCACCGACAAAGCCACGGCAGAGATGACCACCATCCTTCGCCGCAACCATAAACTCAAGGATGCCACAGACACCACGCAGGGCGACGACGACGATTTCAACATACGGTCGCAGGAAGAGCTCTCGTCGATGATGAACTCCACCACCGACATGATGACCATTCTCCTGGGCTGTGTGGCAGGCATCTCGCTGATAGTGGGTGGCATCGGCATCATGAACATCATGTATGTCAGTGTCACTGAGCGCACCCGTGAGATTGGTTTGCGCATGAGTGTCGGCGCCCGTGGCGTGGACATCCTCAATCAGTTTCTCATCGAAGCCATCATGCTGAGTGTCACGGGCGGCATCATCGGTGTGTTGCTCGGTATTGGTGCCAGTTACGCTGTGAAGATGTTTGCTCACTGGCCGATCTATATAGAGCTGTGGAGTATCATCATGAGTTTTGCAGTCTGCACGTTCACGGGCGTTTTCTTCGGCTGGTATCCTGCCAAGAAAGCAGCACGTCTGGATCCTATTGAGGCGATCAGGTATGAGTAGTCTTAAAGGATTTTAGTTATAGGGCGGCCGTCATGATGCTTTCGTGGCGGCCGTTTCTGTTATATAGAATTTGGCCTTCCTTATTGTAAGTTTGCTTCATACCGGCTTCCGTATTCAAGCCATCGCTCTCTTACCGTCTGGTTCCTGCTTAGTGGCACTGATTATTTGGTGCATCTCTTTGCGCTTTGCGTTTTTTTTTGTAAGTTTGCAAAAAAGAATGTTATGAAAGAGATCAGTTGGGGATTCATAGGTTGTGGCGAGGTAACAGAGAAGAAGTCCGGCCCCGCTTTCAACGTCGTGGAGGGATCGCATGTCGAGGCGGTGATGAGCCGTAACGAGGACAAGGCGCGCTCCTATGCCGAGCGTCATCATATCCGCAAGTGGTATACCGATGCCCAGCAGCTCATCGACGACCCTGATGTCAACGCCATCTATATTGCCACGCCACCTTCGAGTCATGCCACGTTTGCCATCATGGCCATGCGGGCCCATAAGCCTTGCTATGTCGAGAAGCCTCTGGCAGCAAGCTATGAGGATTGTCTGCGCATCAACCGCATCAGCGAGATGACCGGCGTGCCCTGCTTTGTGGCCTATTACCGACGCTATCTGCCTTACTTCCAAAAGGTGGAGGAGATCATCAACGAGGGCACGTTGGGCAAGATACTCAATGTGCAGATACAGTTCTCTGTGCCGCCACGCGACCTCGACTACCGTGCTGTCAACAGTTTGCCGTGGCGTTTGCAGCCCGACATCTCAGGTGGAGGCTACTTCTATGACCTGGCTCCGCACCAGTTGGATATCCTTCAGCATATCTTTGGCGTCATCACGCGTGCCCATGGCTATCCCACCAACCGTGCTCATCTCTACAAGGCAGAGGACACGATCAGTGCCGCATTTATCTTTGCCTCGGGTATCCCAGGCAGTGCGTCGTGGTGCTTTGTGGGTCACGAGAGTGCCAAGGAAGACCGAATCACGGTCGTCGGCGACAAGGGATCGCTCTATTTCTCGGTCTACAACTACGATCCCATCCATGTCGTGACCAGCGAGGGCAATGTCAGCTACGTCGTCCCCAATCCTTCCTATGTGCAGTTGCCGATCATCCGCGAGGTGATCCGCCATCTGCAAGGCGAGGCCGAATGTGAATGCACGAGCGTGAGTGCTACGCCGGTCAACTGGGTCATGGACCGCATTCTTGGTAAGTTCTGATGAAGATGTTGAAGCTTCGATACGCTACATTTCTCCTTTTCTGCATGGTCGTCCTACTGTCGTGGGGTGAAGAATGCAGCGATTCCACACAGCACAAGATCAGCCGTGTGCGTAGGATTGTACGTAATTTTTCGAGCATCGATACCGCTTACATAGAGCCGCAGCACTACAACTGGTCGGCGATGATTCAGAACACCAACACGTTTGAGAGCTACCACATGAGAAATAAAAACGGTCACGAATATTATTTCTCACCCGACCCTTCGTATAAGTTGGGACCCTATTTCGGTTGGCGGTGGGTATTCTTGGGCTACACCATCGACTTGGTGCATCTGGGTGCTTCGGATAAGAAGCAGGACTTTAACCTGAGTTTATACAGCAATCAGATTGGCGTGGATCTGTTTTACCGCAAATCGGGCAATGACTATCACATTGCGGGAATTAATCTCGGAAAGAAGTTTGATACGTCGGCAATGAAGAATGTGGACTTCAAAGACCTGAGTTCTTCCATCAAAGGCTTTAACCTCTACTATATCTTTAATCACAGAAAATTCTCATATCCGGCCGCATACGCACAGAGTACGAGGCAGAAGCGTTCATGCGGAACAGCGATTGCAGGTATCGGATATACCAAACATAGCCTTGACATCAATTGGACAGCCCTACAGGAACTGGCTGCCACGAGGCTGTCGAAGGAAGTCATGTCGGTGATGGACTCCTCGATGACATTCAGTAACATCGATTACTCTGCCTACAACGTTTCCGGAGGATATGCTTATAACTGGGTTTTTGCACGCAATTTCCTGTTCGACATCTCGGTGCAGGCCTGTTTGGCATATAAGCGCGCAACCAATGAGGTGAAGTCAACAAATCTCAAGAATTTCCTGGACTTTGACTTCCGCAATCTGAATGTCGACGGTATCTTGAGAAGTGCTGTTGTGTGGAATAACAACCGTTGGTATGCCGGATGCAGCTCTGTATGGCAGTTCATCACTTATCATCGCAAGGAGTTCTACACCAATAACATTTTCGGAAACCTCAATTTCTATGTAGGTTTCAACTTTGGAAAACGATAAACACGATATATCAATCAGGATAATAGCTCATCAGATGAAGAAGAAAATCAAATATCTGTTGTTCTTTTGTTTGCTCTTTATGGGAGCAGCAGAGGCACACGCTGCCCGGATCGACTATTGGCGCAGCGATTCTATCAAAGTCATGAAACTGTTCAGAAAAGCACATCGCGAGGTGCGGGACTCCAACTACATGCTGTTCTTTGGCCGGCAACTCATAGGCTTGCCTTATGTGGCCAAGACACTTGATCAGCACAAGGAGGAGCAACTTGTGGTGAATCTGCGGCAGTTTGACTGCACAACATTGGTTGAGACGGTCCTGGCACTCTCGGAATGTATGAAGCGGAAGACACCGGATTTTACTCATTTCTGCAAAGAGCTGGCACTGATCCGCTATCGCGACGGCATCGTGTCTTATCCTACGCGTCAGCACTATTTCACCTATTGGATCAATCAGAACGTGAGAAAGAGACTGGTCACCGACTTGCAGGGACCGGTGCCTCCGTTCACGGCAAAGCAGTTGGTCAGCGTGAATTACATGACTACACACCCGTCGGCATATCCAATGTTGAAGATGCATCCCAATTGGATTGGCGAGATCAGGAAGATGGAGGACAGTATTTCGGGACACACTTATCGCTATATTCCCAAGGCCGCATTGGACAATAGCGCACTGCTGAGGTCCACCATTCACAATGGCGACATCATCGTCATCCTCACCTCTAAGCGTGGTCTCGACACCAGTCATATCGGTATTGCTGTTTGGCATGCTGATGGTCTTCATCTACTCAACGCTTCTGCCATCCGGCACCATGTGGTTGAGGAGCCCAAACTTTTCCGCACTTACATGATGGAGCACCCGACGTTTACAGGCATTAGAGTTGTAAGGGCAATATAAAAGGTCAAATTCAACCCTTCCGTTGACATACACTTCATAAATGACAAAAGAAGATATAGAAAGATTCATGAAACATCTTGCAATACTATTAGTTGCCCTGTTAAGTACACTGAACATTTCTGCGACGTGGGCCAATGTTGGGGAAAAAAATATTCAGACTGTGACGACAGACAGCCTCCGCACTGCTGACTTGCTTTTTGTGCTCAACCCAAAAGGCAATGCAATTACCGAAGTGACAGAGGGTGTTGACCACATGCCCATCGATCATGTCGGCATTGTATTCCGCTCGGCGGACGGACTATTTGTTATGGAGGCAACAGCAGCACAGGGCGTGACATTTACACTTCTCTCTTCTTTCATAAAGCGGAATCATCAGCCCAACTTGATAAGTAGCGTGGTTGTGGGAAGACCGCGCAAAGATGTAGACCTTAAACGACTGATGGATAAATGGGAATGCTATCGAGGCCTACCTTACGACTCTCTCTACATGCCCGATGATCAAGCGATGTACTGTAGTGAACTGGTGCAGAAAATGCTATACGACAACAATGGCAAGCCTATCTACGGTACTATTCCTATGTCGTTTCACAACGAGCATGGCAAGATAATACGCTACTGGCGGAATTTCTATCATCGGCGTGGACTTGAAGTTCCAGAAGGAAAGCCTGGCACCAACCCTGGACAAATCTCTCGGGATGCCAATACTGTCATACTTGGCTTGCTTATAACAAATATAAAAAAAACACAAAGCCCAGTACAATAACCATGATATTGCACTAATATTTGTATCTTTGCATTTAACAATACAAAGAAACGAAACAATGATTCATATATTCAATCCTGAACATGATATAGCGTTGGGTGCACATGTAGAGCAGTTTACCGCTCCACATGCTGCTCGGCAATTGCGCCACGACTTAGGTTTCTTGCCGATGATATGGGCCGAGGAAGGTGACAAAGTCATCGTGGAAGACGTTGAAGCGGCTAAGGAAGCTTTCCGGCATTTAGGGTTGAAAGCAAAGGGATCATGGCATAGCTGGAAGAGAATTGCGGAGGTGCTGGATGTGCGTCAACCCGAGGAGATTGATCCGTGGGGTTGGGATCAGGCACTATTCCGTCGAATGACAAAGGCAGGGGTGTCTCCTGCGCTGCTGCCGATGCCCAACCGTATGGAAGCTATCCGGCAGATGAGTCATCGTCAATGGGCTGCTGAACACGTGTTGCCGGCTATGCGTCGTCTGCCCAATACTGTGGGCGAAGCTACGACAGTATCCAATGTCAGCTGTTTAATGGCTTTGCTGCATGATCATGGCCGCGTTGTGGTAAAGGCTCCGTGGAGCAGCAGCGGCAGAGGAATAAGGTATCTTGACGGGCAGGATCAAGCATCGTACGTCGCACCGATGCACAACTGGGCTCGTAACGTCATAGGTCGGCAGGGCTGTCTCATGCTGGAGCCCTATTATAATAAGGTGTCGGACTTTGCCATGGAGTTCATTTCAGACGGTCGCGGTACGGTGCGCTATTGCGGATTGTCGGTCTTCGACACACGCAGTGGTGCTTACACGGCCAGCATCCTCGACACGGAGGAGGACAAAGTTGCACGATTGGCAACTTGGATTAGCGCTGACCAGCTCATACTAATCAAGGAGCAGTTGACAATGGTACTCGCCAGAGAGCTTGGCAACAGCTATCGCGGCCCCTTAGGTGTCGACATGATGGTGGTCAGCGTGGACAACAAGCTGATGGTGCATCCCTGCGTGGAGCTGAACCTCAGACGCACGATGGGACACGTGGCCTTGGCACTGACACGTCGCTTCAAAGTATTGCCGAAGATCATGAGCATCGTGTACACGGATAAGTATAGGTTGAAAATAGAAGCCCCTCTCTAATTCCCCCAAGGGGGAGAAAAGCAATACCCCAAAGCTACCGTTGTGGTGACTTTGGGGTATTTGCTTATTATCTATTGATGAATGTTGAAAGACTTACTAATCATTCAACATTTATCATTCGTTTACGCTCCGTGGAACAGATATTCCTTTTGCGTGTCGATGGCGATGCGTGTGAAGAGCTCGTTGACCAGAGCGTCAGCGACCTCAAGCGCATGGTTGAAGAGCTGGTCGCTGAAGGCCTGCAACATGTCGTGAGCTTCCATCGGACGCTCCTTATAGATGGCGAGATAGCGCTCCTCAAACTCTTTCTGCCGCTGATCGTTCTCAGCTTCGAGCTTGGCATAGGTCTCCTTGATCAGTGGCGCATAGGCGTTGTAGTTGACCATGCCCAGTGTCATCACCTTGCGGAAACGCCAGTAAGCAGAGGCTGAGTCGCAGTGGTTGTCGCCAATGCTATAGGCTTTCGGGAAAGAAGAGATGCCCTGATAGATAGGCAGGAACACGCCGAGGTCTGCCATGCCGTTGGCTACGTAAGTGATGCAACCGATTTCTTTCGGCAGCCACGGGCGCACCTGCATGAGGTGAGTCTGTGTGGTGCGGAAGATCGACACGGGACGGAAAGGCTCCTTGCCGTTGTTGTGGAGATAAGGATCATGGTCCGTGCCGTCGTAGTGGAAGCGGAACGCATTGCGCAGACGCGCGATGGTGATTGGCTTTTCGGGTTCAGCAAAGACGGGGAACGTGTTCTTCGTCACATCCTGCTTCATGCCCGGGGTGAAGATTCCCTGCAGTCCCCATACACGTGGATAGTTATAGGTGGTATCGTCTTTGTCGTCCTTGGAGTAAGCTTCGTGGAAGTCGAACTCGCCCTTTGAAGGGTCGTACAGTCCATGCTCCTGTGCGAACTCGATGAGATCCTTCGACGCGATATAGTTCTCCTTGTCGTTGGGATCATATTTGCGGAAACGACTCTGGTTACCCGTCACGAAATACTTGTCGTTAGGCATACGGCAAGCCAGGAAACGGTGTCCACAGCAGTTCTCGAGGTACCAAGTCTCCTTATTATCGATGAATCCGATGCCGAAACCCTCAGCAGAACCATATTTCTCGATCAGGGCGCCGAGTCGCTCCACGCCCTCGCGTGCTGAGTGGATATAGGGCAGCACGATGTTGTAAGTGCAGTTCTCAGCGAGTCCATCCTTGACGTATGGATCAAACTCCAATGCTTTGGGACTGCTGAAGATCGTCTCCGTGCTGCTCTCACCGATGCCCAGCGAGTTGAAGCCAGCGCTTCCCCACTCGTGATGGTATTGATAGTCGGGCAGGGCGGTATAGCCCAGCCGCTTCTTGGGCAACGGGCAGCGGAAGCCACTGTCGTCAGCGACAAACTCCTCGGGACCGTTGTCGGTGTCGGGGAAGACCAGCCAGTTCTTGCAGCGCATGGCGTCGAAATCCTCGGAACGGGCATAGATGTGTGATCCATCACTTGTAGCCTTGCAGCCGACAACGATCGTCGTGCACTCTGAGGTCAAGTGACCCTTGATTTCCTTTTCTTTCTTTTCCATAGTCTTTGATGATTATAAGATCGTATGATGTTTGTGATATCTTATTTCTTGCGGCCCAGCGAGCGCAGCCATTTCAGCGGATGGCGCAGCACGCTGCCGATGCCCTTGCTCTGTGTCGGGGCAGACTGAGTTGCCGGTTGCTGCTGTGGACGTTTTTTCGACTTGGGTCTGTTGCCTTGTGCCCCCTTCTTTCTGTAGTCCTGTGCATTTCCGTTTTGCGGATTGCGACCCTCGTCCTTCTGGCCACGATGCCGGCGGTTGTTGCGTTTGCGCTCTTGGCCTTGACGCTCCTCGGCGCCACGGTTCTCACCGTTGTGAGCCTCATTGTTACGGTTCTCGCCGTTACGGTTGTCCCTATTGCGGTTGTCGCCGTTACGTCTGTCCTTGTTGCGGTTGTTGCGGTTGCCCTTGTTGAGGGTCTGCTCGTTGTCAGCTCTGCTGTCGGTCATCGGGTTTTGCTCATTGGTCTGCACCTCCGCATTGTTGCGGTTGCCACGTTGCCGGCGGTTATTACGACGGCCGTCGCACTGTTCGCCCTGTGCGCCCTGCTGGTTCTGTGCATTGCGGTTGGCACGCTTGGTGTCTTTGTGTGCAGTATGATCCCGGTCTTTGCGTCGACGGCTCTTCGCCGAAGTCTTGCCATTGCGCTTAGAGATCGTGTACTCCGGGCCCTCACCACAGCCTTCAGGCAGTGGATTCTTCTTGATATCCTTCTCAAGGAACTTCTCGATCTGGTGGAAAGCATACATATCGTCTTCGTTGACGAGCGTGATGGCAACGCCGTCGCGGTCGGCACGTGCCGTACGGCCGATGCGATGGACATAGTCTTCGGCATCGTGGGGAACATCGTAGTTGATCACCATGGCGATGTCGTCGATGTCAATGCCGCGTGCCAGGATGTCCGTAGCCACCAAGACGTCGATCTGTCCGCTCTTGAACTTGAACATCATATCGTCGCGCTCTGCCTGATCAAGATCAGAGTGCATCTCACCGCTGTTGATATGCAGGCGGGTGAGTGCCTGGTTGATATGCTTCACCTTCTGCTTGCTGCCCGAGAAGATGATGACGCGTTTCAGGTCACCAGCCTTGAAGATGTCCTCAATGATCTTGAGTTTCTGTGTTTCATAACAGATATAGGCACTCTGCTGAATCTTCTCCGCAGGCTTGCTCACAGCCAGTTTCACCTCCACAGGGTCCTTCAACAAACTCTGCGCGAGCTTTTCGATGTCCTTCGGCATCGTGGCTGAGAACATGATCGTCTGACAAGTCTGAGGCAGTTGCGAGGCAATCTTCATGATGTCGTCAGAGAATCCCATGTCGAGCATACGGTCGGCCTCGTCGAGTACGAAAAAGCTCACCTTGCTCAGATCGACGTTGCCCAAGCTGATGTGAGAGATGAGTCGTCCCGGTGTGGCAATGACCACGTCGACTCCTGACTTCATACTCTTAAGCTCTTGGTCGTAGCGGTTGCCGTCATTGCCGCCGTAGACAGCCACGCTGCTCACGTCTGGTGTATAGTAGGCAAAGCCCTGCATGGCCTGGTCGATCTGCTGGGCGAGCTCGCGTGTGGGCGACATGATGACGCAATTGACGGCATTGTCGGGGTATCCGCCGTCGTCGAGTTTGGAAAGGATCGGCAGCAGGTAGGCTGCTGTCTTGCCGGTTCCGGTCTGTGCTACGCCGAGCACGTCGCGGCCGCTAAGTATTTCGGGGATACACTTCTCCTGCACTGGTGTGCATTCCTCGAAGCGCATGTCATAGAGTGCGTCAAGGACGTTATCGCTTAAGTCTAATTCTTCAAATCTCATTATATATGTTTCTTTTTATCGTTTAATATAAATAAGGTGTACCCACCTTACGTGTTATTCTGAACAGTCTGTTATTTATTATTTATGATTTATACACTATACATTACTCATTAATTCGGTGCCTGACGGTAACAGATCAGTGCGATGATGATGAAGATCAGGTTGGGCATCCATGCTGCAAGCATCGGCGGGAAGCCTGCGTTGATGGCAAAGGAGGCCGAAACGGTCTGCAACATGATATAGGTAAAGCTCAGTGCCAGTCCGATACCAAGGTACATGCCCATGCCGCCCTTACGCTTTCTGGCAGAAAGCGAGGCACCGATGATCGTCAGGATGAACGAGGCGAAAGACGAGGCAATGCGTTTGTGATACTCCACCTCATACTGCACCACATTGCCCGAACCGCGGTTGATTTGCTTGGAGATGTAGTCTCTCAGTGCCGGAGAGGTGAATGTCTCCTGTTGTCCTTTGGAATAGACGAGATCCATTGGCTCCATCTGTATGATTGTGTCCTTGACATCACCGGTGGTGATATGCTCGCGCAGGCCCTTGAGCTGTCGTACCTTCCAGTTGCTAAGCTTCCAATGGAACTTGTTGTCAGAGATGGTGTCGTACTGAATCGTCATGGCCGTGAGGTGCGAGATGAGCTTCTTGTCCTTGAAACGGTCGAGACAGAAGCCGAAGCCCTGCTTTTGCGTGTCGTCGTAGTGCTGGATGTACGCGATCACGCCGGGTCCCACCTGCAACTGCACATTGTCGGCCGACGTCTGCTTTTTCTTGTTCTTGTACATCGACTCGAAGTTCTGCCGGATCACCGTGCCGTGGGGGATAACATAAGCTGAGAGGTAATACGACAGACCGGCCAACAGCACGCACGTGAACATGTAGGGTCTGAGCAGCCGCTTGAACGAGATGCCCGTGGCCAACATGGCGATGATCTCGGAGTTGCCGGCCATCTTCGACGTGAAGAAGATCACGGCAATGAAGACAAACAACGCGCTGAAGAGGTTGGCGAAGTAGGGGATGAAGTTGGCATAATAGTCAAAGACGATGGCCCGCAACGGTGCATGGTACTGCGTAAACTTCGCCAGGTTCTCATTGACATCGAAGACAATGGAGATGGAGATGATCAGTGCGATGGAGAAGAAATAGGTGCCGATGAACTTGCGGATGATATACCAGTCGATCTTCTTGATATATCTGAAGGGATTGATGTACTTCAATACCCTGAGGAAACGGAAGAGATGTCCGATCCACTTCAATATACGTTGCAGCAGACGAGTGTGGCGTGCTATCCAGCCAAAGCCCTTGTGCAGCCACGCCGGATGACGGCTCATCCAGCGGGCTACCTTGTAGCGTCTGCGGTGTTTACGTATCTTGCTAAAACTTTTCATGAACGTAACGATAATCAAATTCTTCTGCCCAGCTGGTCAATCACTGACCGCTTCCACTGCACAAAGTCGCCCTGCTCGATGTGCTGACGCGCATCGGTGACAAGACGGAGGTAGAAAGCCAGGTTGTGGATGCTGGCAATCTGCATGGCCAACAGCTCACCGGCCTTGAACAGATGGTGGAGATAAGCCTTGGTATAGACTTTGTCGGTCTCACAGCCGTCCGGGTCGATAGGGGAGAAGTCCATCTCCCATTTCTTGTTGCGCATGTTCATGGTGCCTTCATAAGTGAAGAGCATGGCATTGCGGCCGTTGCGTGTCGGCATGACACAGTCGAACATATCCACACCGCGCTCGATAGCCTCAAGGATGTTTTGTGGTGTTCCTACGCCCATGAGGTAGCGGGGCTTGTCCTTCGGCAGGATGTCGTTGACCACCTCGATCATCTCGTACATCACCTCAGTGGGCTCGCCGACAGCCAGTCCGCCAATGGCGTTACCGTCAGCGCCCTTGTCGGCGACAAACTTTGCGGCTTCCTGACGCAGGTCTTTATACGTACAGCCCTGCACGATCGGGAAGAGGCTCTGGTGATAACCATAGAGCGGCTCGGTCTCGTTGAACCGCTTGATGCAACGGTCGAGCCAGCGCTGTGTCATGGCGAGACTCTTCTTGGCATAAGCATAGTCGCTCTGTCCGGGAGGACACTCGTCGAGAGCCATCATGATGTCGGCGCCGATGACACGCTCTGTGTCCATGACGTTCTCAGGAGTAAAGATGTGCTTGGAGCCGTCGATATGCGAGCGAAACTCACAGCCTTCCTCTCTCAGCTTGCGGATACCCGTCAGCGAGAACACCTGGAAGCCACCGCTGTCGGTCAGGATCGGGCGCTCCCATCCATTGAAACCATGCAGTCCGCCTGCCGCACGCAGCACTTCGAGTCCCGGACGAAGGTAGAGATGATAGGTGTTGCCCAAGATGATCTGTGCCTTGACCTGTTCACGAAGCTCACGGAAGTGTACGCCCTTGACCGAGCCACACGTACCTACGGGCATGAAGATCGGGGTCTTGATCTGTCCGTGGTCTGTGGTGATGAGTCCGGTACGTGCGTCACTGGCGTTGTCGGTATGTTGAAGTTCAAATGTCATGCTGATGTTTATTCGTCTTTCTTCTTGTCATTGTCGTCGCTGTCCTCCTTGGGGATGGACAGATCGACGGGATGGTCCACAATCTCATCGGTGAGGGCAAAGTCCCAGACGTCCTGTACGTTCTCGACATAGTGGAACTCCACACCCTTGCGATACTTCTCGGGGATCTCCTCGATGTCTTTCTTGTTGTCGCGGCACATGACGATGTCGGTGATGCCGGCACGTTTGGCAGCGAGAATCTTTTCCTTGATGCCACCCACGGGCAGCACTTTTCCACGCAGCGTGATCTCGCCTGTCATGGCAGTGTTCTTGCGTACCTTGCGCTGGGTGATAGCCGATGCGATCGATGTGGCGATGGTGATGCCGGCCGAGGGGCCGTCTTTCGGAGTAGCGCCTTCGGGCACATGGATGTGGATATTCCAGTTGTCGAAGATGCGGTAGTCGATGTTCAGCGTATCGCAGTGGGCTTTGACATATTGCAGGGCGATGATGGCACTTTCCTTCATCACGTCGCCAAGGTTACCCGTCAGCGTGAGCTTGCCGCCCTTGCCTTTGGACAGTGATGTCTCGATGAAGAGAATCTCACCGCCAACACTTGTCCATGCCAGTCCCGTGACGACACCCGCATAGTCGTTGCCTTGGTAGATGTCGCGATAGAAAGGCGGATTGCCCAGCAGATCCTGCAAGACAGCAGGTGTGATCGTGGTGTACTCCAACTCTCCGTCCATGGCTTTCTTGAAGGCCAGCTTGCGCAGTGCCTTGTTGATCTGCTTCTCCAACTGTCTCACACCACTCTCACGAGTATATGACTCGATGATCTTCTCCAATGCCTGCTTGGTGAATTTCACCGGCGGTTCGATAGTGTCGAGGCCCGTGTTTTTCAGTTCGCGTGGCACGAGATGGCGTTTGGCGATCTCGATCTTCTCCTCCGTGATATAGCCCGACACCTCGATGATCTCCATACGGTCGAGCAATGGGCGCGGAATCGTGTTGAGATCATTGGCAGTAGCAATGAACAGCACCTTGGAGAGATCATAGTCTACATCCAGGAAGTTGTCGTGGAAAGCACTGTTCTGTTCCGGATCGAGCACCTCCAAGAGGGCTGACGACGGGTCGCCGTTGATGGTGTTCTGTGTCACCTTGTCGATCTCATCAAGAATAAACACAGGATTTGAAGAGCCTGCCTTTTGAATGCTCTTGATGATACGACCCGGCATGGCACCGACATACGTACGGCGATGACCGCGGATCTCACTCTCGTCGTGGAGTCCGCCGAGCGACACACGCACATACTTACGCTTCATGGCTGCCGCAATGCTCTTGCCCAGTGAGGTCTTGCCGACTCCCGGTGGACCATAGAGACAGATGATCGGTGACTTCAGGTCGCCACGCAGCTGCAGCACAGCGAGGTGTTCCAGGATGCGCTCCTTGACCTTTTCCATGCCATAGTGGTCACGGTCGAGGATACGGCGGGCGCGTTTCAGATCGAGGTTGTCCTCAGTATATTCTCCCCATGGCAGGCTTACGAGTTGTTCGAGATAGTTGACTTGTACGCTGTACTCCGGGCTCTGAGCATTGAACATATCGAGTTTGTCAAGCTCTTTTTTGAAGAGTTTGGCAACCTCATCGGGCCATTTCTTGTTCTTGGCTTTCTCTTCCAGCTCATGCTTCTCAGTAGAACCATTGTCAGAGCCGAGCTCTTCACGGATGTTCTTCATCTGCTGTTGCAGGAAGTACTCCTTTTGCTGCTCGTCAAGATCCTCATGTGTCTTCTGCCGAATCTGGTTTTTCAGTTCGTTGAGCTGTATGTCGCGGTTCTCCAGTTTCAGCAGTTCCATGAGTCGCTGTGAGATGTCACCGATCTGCAACAATTTGATTTTGTCGCGTACGGAGAACGGCAGGTTCGTGCATACAAAGTTGATGAGCAGCGTGTCGTCGCCCATATTCTTCAGCGGCATCATTGTCTCGCTGGGAATCTCGTCATTGACGTTGATGAGTCGCTCTGTGGTTGTATGCAAATCAGCCATAAAGGTTTTGTACTCATCAGTATTCTTCTCCTTGTCGTCAGGAATATGCTCGGGCGCAGGCTTTACAATACCGGTATAGTAAGGCTTGTAGCCAGTGATGGTCTCAAGTTCGCAGCGGCCGAGTGCCTGGAAGATCGCTGTGATGTTGCCGATATTAGGCATCTCGATCATCTTCACCAACCGAGCATAAACACCGATCTTGTAGAGATCAGCGACTTTGGGAGAGTCGATATCAGCATTGCGCTGGCAGAAGATGGCACAAATCATGCCGTTGCCCGACTTATCGAGCTTCTTGGCCAGGTTGATACTGGCTTTTCTACCCAACAGGATTGGCACCAATATACCAGGGAAGAGCACCATGTTGCGCGTCGTCAACACGGGAACTTCATCGGGAGCCTGAGTATTGAAGAGGGTAGAGGTGTCGCCTTCAAAGTCGGCGAACATCTGAATGGATGTATTTGGTTTCTTATTCATGAATATATTGTTCCTTGTTTCAAGCTGTGAGAAGGATCCTTTACTACTTTTAATGTGCAAAGTTACAAAAATTATAGCATAATGTTTTAGTCTGTTCAATAAAAAACGCTAAACCAAGTCTAACAATTGGCTAACAATTGGCTTTGCAGCAAAATATTATGTTTATGAGAGCGTTTAAGAGGTTATGAGTCATACAGAAAAAATTGGTTTCCAGTTCCGACAATTCTTTGTCGGACAACAGCACTGTGCCATGAAGGTAGGTACAGACGGTGTGCTGCTTGGCGCATGGGCCACAGGTGGACATCATATCCTTGACATCGGTACGGGTACGGGCGTGGTTGCGCTGATGATGGCACAGCGCTTTCCGTCCGCCGATATCGATGCCATAGAAGTGGATCACGATGCCGCCGAACAAGCCACGGACAATGTGCGGCAATCCCCCTTCGCTTCCAGAGTTACTGTGACGCACACTGCCCTACAAAACTTTCATCCGTCAGCGCCATACGACAGTATCGTCTGCAATCCGCCATACTTTCTCAACAGCCTGAAAGCGCCCGAGGCTTCGCGCTCGCTGGCCCGTCATGCGGGAGACGACAGCCTGACGTTTCGTGATATTTTTGTTTTTGCAAAAGCAAACACTACGGACACTGGTGTTGTAAACGTCGTTGTGCCTACGCTCAGCCAGGAGGCTTTGGAGACCGAGGCTTATCTTTTGGGCTTCAGAAAAAAACGTGAGCTGCTTTTGCGCACGACCCCGCGAAAGCCTCTCTCGCGTGTGCTGGTCACCTTCAGCCGTTCCTCCCACTCTCCGGCAGAGCGATCCGAGCAGTGTCTGATGAATGCAGACGGAAGCAGAAGTGCCTGGTATCAGCAGCTCACCGCCGACTTCTATGTCAAATAGCGCCTCTTTTTGAGAATAGTAAATCTACTACATAAAAGAAGCATGACTTATGTGCGGGAGAATTCTCTCTTATATATAATAAGGTGTAGCGCCAACAGTTTTGCGAATGAACTCTGAGGATACTTTTTATCTCAAGAATTAGAGAATTAGAGAAGTTCCTATAGGTTGGAATTAAAAAGGATTATTAGAACGAAAGTGTCTTTGCGGCTTATGTCCTCAAATTCTTATCAATTCACCAAGATGTACATGAAATTCTCTCATTCTCAAATTCTTGAGAACAAAGAATCTTTTAGGGAATACGACTCTTGAAGCATTTTACTCCCCTCTCCTTGGGAGAGGGGTAAGGGGGTGAGGCTCCAGTTATTTAATATTATTGATCGTCTTCCCGAATTTCTTTTGCAGTAGCTTTGTCAGCGCGATACCTCTCCGCGTTTGCTTGACGAGATCGTCGTGAAGTCCCGAGAGGTCATTGAAGAGATCAGCCGCGCTCGTCTGCAAGAGGTTGGGACGTCGCAACCGTTTGTCGCCATTGGGATTGACGATGATGCGGATACCTTTTTCCTCGACATGCACATCTATGTCCTTTCCTGTCATGGCGGGATCACCATCAAAGTGAATTACGCCCGGCTCCTGACGGTGAATCGTCAGGTGCTTGGTGCGGAATGTCTTGATGCGAGAGCTCTTGTCAAGCGTCTTGCTGAACATGTCGATGGCAATCTGTGGAGCCTCAAGAACGTTGAAAGGCTCCATAATCACCACGTCCATCAGTCCGTCGCTCATCGATGCCTGAGGAGCAATATAGGCGTTGTTGCCATATTGCGAGGCGTTGGCACAGGTGATCAGAAACGCTTTATAGCTTTGCGTACCCGTGTCGTCCTTTAATATATAGGTCTCCGGCTTGTATTTCAAACCTTCCTCCAACACTTTCTGTACGTAAGTGACCGGTCCACGCTTGCCTGCTTCAGCGAACTTCTGGCTGACGAAGGCGTCAAAGCCCATGCCACAGGTACAGAAAAACGGCATGTCGTTGATCACGCAATAATCGAGATCATGAACCACAAAGTCATTGATGATGCCAAGGCTCTTCTTGATATCACGTGGTATGAGCAGGTGTCTGGCAAGTCCGTTGCCCGATCCGCAAGGGATGATGCCCAAAGCAGTATGAGTGTGAACCAGACCGCGCGCCACCTCGTTCACAGTGCCGTCACCACCAACAGCCACCACAGCATCCACGCTACGCTCGCTGGCTGCATGGGCCATCGTCGTGGCGTCACCGGGACCTTGGGTCATTTGGATGTCGATGTCAAACAAGTCGTGATTGATATTTTGAGTAATGAACTCAGGAATAACCCGTTTGCTCGTCGTCCCGGAACAGGGGTTGATGATGAACAGTATTTTCTTTTTCATGAGGGCAAATTTATGTAATATAAATGAAATGAGAGAAGAAAAGATCAATAAAAATTGCAAAATCAGACGATTTCTGCGCAAAAAGCGCTGATTGTGCCATAAATTTTGTAACTTTGCAGCCTAAAGTATAAACAACGTAGTGTTATCTACACCTATTTAAAAGATGGGACAGTTACAAGAAAGATACAAGAACTACCGTGTACCTCAGAAGTACATGGAGGAAGGCGTATATCCTTATTTCCGTGAAATTACAAGCAAGCAGGGCCCTGAGGTGACTATGGAAGGTCATCAGGTGCTGATGTTCGGAAGTAACGCCTACACAGGTCTGACGGGCGACGATCGTGTGATCGCTGCCGCCGAGAAGGCACTCCTTAAGTATGGTTCCGGTTGTGCAGGCAGCCGTTTCCTCAATGGAACCCTCGACATCCACGTGCAGTTGGAGAAAGAGTTGGCTGAGTTTGAGCACAAAGACGGAGCTCTGTGCTTCTCCACTGGTTTCTCTGTCAATGCGGGTGTCATTCCCCAGTTGGTCGGTCGTGGTGACTATGTCATCTGCGATGACCGTGACCATGCTTCCATCGTTGACGGACGCCGTCTGAGTTTCGCCACTCAGCTCCACTACAAGCACAACGACATGGAGGACTTGGAGCGCGTTTTGAAGAAGTTGCCCCACGAGGCTGTGAAGCTGATTGTCGTCGATGGCGTTTTCTCCATGGAAGGCGACTTGGCTAAATTGCCTGAGATCGTGGAACTGAAACATAAGTACAACTGCTCGATCATGGTCGACGAGGCTCACGGTCTCGGTGTCTTCGGTGAGCAGGGACGTGGTGTCTGTCACCACTTTGGCCTTCAGGACGAGGTAGACGTCATCATGGGTACGTTCTCCAAGAGTCTTGCTTCCATCGGTGGCTTTGTGGCTGCTGACTGGGACACCATCAACTATCTGCGTCACACCTCCCGCACCTATATCTTCTCCGCCAGTGACACGCCGGCCGCAACAGCCGCTGCCATCGAGGCGCTGCACATCATTCAGGAGGAGCCGGAGCGTATCCAGCACTTGTGGGATGTGACCAATTACGCCTTGAAACGCTTCCGTGAGGAGGGCTTCGAGATTGGCGAGACCGAGAGTCCTATCATTCCGCTGTATGTCCGCGACAGCTACAAGACATTCCTCGTCACCAAGTTGGCTTTCGACCGTGGCGTATTCATCAACCCTGTCATTCCGCCCGCATGCGCTCCACAGGATACTTTGGTCCGCTTCGCACTGATGGCTACTCACAGTAAAGAGCAAGTCGAGCGCGGTGTGCAGATCCTCAAGCAGATCTTTGTCGAGCAGGGTATCATCAAGTAAATACTTGCAAAGAGTCATCCATCCCGCATGTTGGGAAAAATGATAAAAAACGTCGCCTGTGGCGACGTTTTTTTATTTTCTTTCGTCCTTGGCTCTGATTTTTGGCAATTTCTGAGTCTTTTTCTAACTACCACTTAATCAGCTATTTACAGAAACCCTTTGTTTTTGTTCTCCTCTTTTGTAAAGCATTCAGAAATCATCACGCCGAGATGACATCATCATTCCGGTGGTTTGACACCGACATCTCGGTGAGATGACCTCGCCATCTCGCCGAGATGCATTGCCAATACGCCATAGTTTCTCATAAAAGCTCAGTTTCGAGTCGCCCCGAGTACACTTTTTTTTGAATCTGAAGTATGTTTCACACTTATTCCTCGCTGGAGCATCCATGTTTCACGACCGTTTTTTGTCATTATAAATTATCGGCAAACGATTGAGGCTTTCAAAGAGGGACGAGACATAGATCATATTTCCATTGATAGAGTAGGGCAGTAGTGTATCCATAAGATGCGCAAGAGGGAACAGATCGCTAAAAGGTGGACATTTTTTATGAATAAACATTTTTTATACCTTGGGGATATAATTTTTGCCTCATCAAATTTGTGTATGATGAAAATAGTCAGTACCTTTGCTCCCGCAAAATGAAGATATTATAGTTCTTACATGATTTTCAGTATGGTATTAGCTGCAGTAACATGATCTTTTCTGCAATTTAAATATAAAAAATGGAAAGGTGCCACGAGTTTATGCTTGTGGCCCTCCTTTAGCGTAGTTGGCTGACAGGTTAAGGATCGATTAGATTTCATTCAGGATAACAAACAAGAAAAAAGCCGGCAACGCAGCAACATAGCAACACAACGATATACATAACACAACGATATACATAACACAACAACACAACAACACAACGAATATAAAGTAACAACACAACGAACACAAGACAACAACATAAACTCTGGATTACAAACTCATTTTCAATTGTTGAATTATTGCGATAGAACATGGGCAGAGATTGACTCTGTCCACAAAGTCAAATGCAATAAAAAATGCAGTTGGGATGGGCTTCCACAAACACAAAAGACATATAAACATCAGTATAACACAAACATATCAGCATTATGAATTATTCCCCTACAGTTTCAATAAAAGCTGCGATGATAAGAGAAAAGTCAATTAGTTCTTTGGACGTGCACATCCATTTAAGTGCTCAGATTCCCGTGGATCGCGTGACAATCGGTGTCTTTGGTCACGATGGCAAAACGAAGAATGTAAAGACACTGGAAGCTGCTGCTGTCAGACAGGACACGGTCCGGCTTCCCATGTCCTCCCAACTGAGCGCATCCGACCACGTACTGGTAATGTGCAATGCGCCGGCAGACTTCTATGAGGGCTGCATTACCGACGAACAAGCCTTCCGCAACCGGCAGATGACAATCGACGAAGCACTGAGCAACTGCATGTCCCCCAGTCTTGGGAGTGACGCACGCTTACCAATGTTCGGTGAATCCCAAACACTGACACCAGCCAACAGCGCCGGACTGCTGTACACTGCCGAAGTGAGCGTATCCCCCCTTCTGGCTAAAATCACGGTAGACCATTTCGAAATCGACCTACAGTCATTCAACGGCGAGCGTGGCAGGGATCTCTTTATCCCGGAAAACCTCCTGCTCACCAACGTACCGGAGGCTCTCTCGCCCGGTGAGGTCTGTGCTGATTGCTGCCACGGCGATATGTCGCACTATGGGATGCCGGGCTTTCGAGGACACAGTTGCCTCTGCACCAATGGAATCACAGCCGTCAGTGGACACCATTTCCTCAAGAATCTTCCGCTTTTCTCACCGTCATGCGACAGTGACAGCAACCATCCACTCATGCTTGTCGTCAAGGGGCAGTTTGCGCCCTATGGAGTCGGACAGATGCTGATGCCGACGTGTTTCCCTCTTCCTTTAGGCAGCATCAAAGCCGGAATGCACTATCACATCAGTGCAACGGTAGGCGGCATTGGTAGCAGTCCGGTGTACGACGCGCAGGGCAATCCCATATATACGCCGTTGGATGAAATCAACAACAAGATAACAGTCGAAGCCTGTCCCTTCGATGACATGTTTTCACCAAACGCGCCCTCACAACAATACATCCACAATAATTAAGCAAACATTTATTCAATAGATTCATATAATATCATTCATTATTTAAGTATAGTAGCTCCATTTTTACTATACAGGTTTGTAAATGCAAGATGGAAGGGATTCCGGGACTTGCATTTGTTCCAATAAGAAAAGTAAGCGGCCGCACTTCGGGAGAAGTGCGGCCGTTGTTGTCTTTTCTTAATTTGTTATAATTCATTTGGTTATCTCACTTTTTTGTCTTAACTTTGTAAAGTTAATGTGAGGATAACCAGTTTCTACAGAATTAATTGGAGGCTTTCCTCTTATGTTGAACGGAGTTGGATAGCGCTTGTTTTTAACCTATCCGGGATCTGTCTTTTATAGATCCGGACTCCATAAATAGTTAGTTATGCAAGGTATAAAGAGAAACGTTTTATTGATTTTGACGATGCTTTTTGTCGGAACTTTCAGCGCTTTTGCGGGTAACAATCTGGATTCCGACGCAGTAGACTCTTCACAGAGCGATTATTGGGAAAATGTGATGAACGCAATCATTCAAGTGGAGAGTGGTGGTAACAGCAAGGCTAAGAGTGGTAGTTCGGTGGGAGCTATGCAGATCACACCGCTGCTTGTGGCTGAGTGCAACAACATCCTCAGAAGCAGGAGAAGTAAGAAACGGTATAAACTCTCTGACCGTCTGAGTGTTAAGAAATCGAAGGAAATGTTTCTTCTGATACAGTCGAAGTACAATCCGCTACGTAATATTGAACAGGCGATACGCTCGTGGAATGGCGGTATCCACTATAGTGTGAAGCGAACGCAGCGCTATCTGGAGCGTGTCCTAAAGGTCATGAAAGGTTAACACACCTTATATATAATAATGAGACGATACATCTTTTTCATTCTCTCCCTTTTTCTGATGCTTCCCGCTTGTGCGCAGTCGGAGCATTATCAGGAGCGTGTAGCACAGTTTGCTGCCATGCGTGACGTCGACAGCACAGACATCGTGATGCTTGGCAACGCTTTGACCGAGTATGCCGGTGACTGGAGTGTGCTGTTGTCCTGGCGTCATGTGTGCAACCGTGGCATTGCAGGAGATGATGCGGAAGGGATGTATCGTCGCATTGGCTCTGTCTTGAAAGGACGCCCGAAAGCTATCTTTCTGATGACGGGCGGACAGGACATCATCGAGGGAAAGACGGTCGACGAGGCTTTTAATGCCAGTGTGGCTTTGATCGCTCATATACGTCGCACGTCTCCCCGCACGAAGCTGTTTGTCGAGAGCAACTTGCCGATATGGGAGAATAACCAGGAACTGCTCAAAGGCAAGATGCAGATGATGGCGCAACTCAATGTGCGCCTCCGCCATTATTGCGAAAAAAAACATATCGCGTACATCAATCTCTTCCGTAACTTTGTCCGTCGTGGTACCAATGAGATGCGACGCGAACTGACGCAAGACGGTTTCCTGCTCACACCCTTTGGCTATAAGATGTGGGCGTTTGAGATTAAGAAGTATTTGTATAGCCTCACCCACTAACTCCTAATCAGGTTTCAAGCCTCACCCCCTAACCCCTCTCCAAAGGAGAGGGGAGTGAAATGTTTCAAGAGTCGATTTGAAAGCGACGTTTCAAAGGCATTTTGGAAATGTGTTTCCTTTTGAAATTGTTCAGTGGAATATTGCCGTGACTAAATTCTTATTCCTTCATACTCCACAATGATGGGCAGGATATTCTCTAATTCTCAAATTCTTGATAAAAATAGCAAGTAGTAAGTCTTCAAACTTATTAGCTGAACTATTTTCTTTATATTCGTTTATTATGATGGCGCGTTAAAAGAAAAAACGTGGCACAGATGTGCTCGTTTGTGAAAATAGAAAGAAGATATTTTGCCTTTTCTTTTGCGATTTCATTCCTTTACCTTATCTTTGCCAGCGATAACCAATAATTAAAAATCGACTATGGAGAATAACACACGTGTCTTAATGAATATGAATCCTGTGGTGGCTTATCTGCAAAAGGCACCGAAGGATTTTACGATGGAAGACATCATCAAACTCATCAAGTTCAAGTCTATTCAGATGGTGAACTTCATGTACCCCGGTGGTGATGGTAAGCTGAAGACGCTAAACTTCGTGATTACCAATGAAGCATATCTGCGCACGATCCTTAGCTGCGGTGAGCGTGTCGACGGCTCTTCGCTGTTCGACTTTATCCAGGCTTCGAGCAGTGACTTGTATGTGATGCCGCGTTTCTCTACCGCTTTCATCGATCCTTTTGCCGAGATTCCTACACTTTGCATGCTCTGCTCGTTCTTCGACAAGGACGGTAATCCGCTGGAGAGTGCACCGGAGTATACGCTGCGCAAGGCCATCACCACGCTGCGTGACCGCCAGGGGCTGGACTTCTGGGCGATGGGTGAACTGGAATACTACGTCATCAAGCCTTCGGTAGACTCTTTTCCCGCACAAGAGCAACACGGCTACCACGAGAGTGCCCCTTATGCCAAGGGCGGTAACTTCCGCACGCGTTGCATGATGCTTGTCGCACAGTCCGGCGGTATTATCAAGTACGGACACAGTGAGGTGGGTAACTTCACGAAGAACGGACTTACCTATGAGCAGAACGAGATCGAGTTTCTGCCAGTTCCTGCTGAGCAGGCTGCCGATGAGTTGCTGATTGCCAAGTGGATCATCCGCAATGTAGGCTACCGCGAGGGTTATGACGTGACCTTTGCGCCGAAGATCACGACAGGAGAGGCTGGCAGCGGACTTCACTTCCATATACAGTTGCGGAAGGAGGATAAGAACGTGCTCGTGGAGAACGGGAAGCTGAGCGACACGGCACGCAAGGCGATCGCTGGCCTGCTCGACGTGGCTCCGGCGCTGACTGCCTTTGGCAACAAGAATCCTACGTCGTATTTCCGTCTCGTTCCGCATCAGGAAGCACCGACGAATGTATGCTGGGGCGACCGCAACCGCTCGGTGCTCGTACGTGTGCCACTCGGCTGGACTTCCGGTGTGGATATGTGTCATAAAGCCAATCCCGAGGAGCCCGAACGCAACTATGACACAAGCGGCAAGCAGACCTTTGAGATCCGGTCTGCCGATGGCTCTGCTGATCCTTACCAGATGCTCGCAGGCATCTGCGTAGGACTGCTTCATGGACTGGAGATGCCCGATGCCTTGGCTATGGCGGACCGCACCTACGTAGCTGTGAATATCCACGACAAGGCCAATGAGCAGAAACTCGCAGAATTGAAGTCTTTGCCCGACAGCTGTGCGGCTTCCGCCGACTGTCTGGAACAGCAGCGTGCGGTCTTTGAGCAATACGGCATCTTCTCCAAGGCTATGATTGACGGCGTCATCGCGCAGCTCAGAAGTTTCAACGACCGCACCCTCCGTCACGACGTAGCCCTGCATCCTGAAGAAATCGCCAAACTTGTTGGCAGATACTTCCATTGTGGGTGATGCCTCTTTCGTGATATTAGAGCGGTCGTAGGGATCGCTCTGATGTCATTGTGAGTAGAGGCGGAGAAGATCTTGCACTATCTTATCTAAAGATAGGCTGCACTCGGAAATGAAAAATAAAATTCCATTTCATTCCATTTTATTTTGTCATTCCACTCGTTTGCACTATCTTTGCAGTAGATAAAAGCAATTGCAATGACTTATACTATTGAAAAAGTAACTACACTCATCGGCGCACGCCGCTATGGTAGTGCGGATGCCAACGTCGGCTTTCTCCTGACAGACAGCCGTTCGCTTTGTTTTCCCGAGGAGACCTTGTTCTTCGCCCTTAAGTCAACACGTAACGATGGACATAACTACATCCCAGAGCTCTACCGCCGTGGTGTCCGCAACTTTGTGGTCACCGACGTACCTGCCGGTTATGCTGTCGATTATCCCGATGCCAACTTTCTGAAAGTCGTCAACACGCTCGAAGCCCTGCAGCGGCTCGCTGAACGCCATCGCGACGAGTTCAACATCCCTATCATCGGTATCACGGGCAGCAACGGCAAGACCATGGTCAAGGAGTGGCTGTATCAGTTGCTCTCCCCCCAGCTCTATGTCACCCGCAGTCCGCGTAGCTATAACTCTCAGATCGGTGTGCCTCTCTCGGTGTGGCTTATGGACGACAACACCCAGGTGGGTATCTTCGAGGCGGGCATCAGTCAGCCCGGTGAGATGCTGGCGCTGCGTGACATCATCCAGCCGACGATTGCCGTGCTGACGAATCTTGGTGATGCTCATCAGGAGAACTTCTCGTCGATGGAGGAGAAGTGCCGTGAGAAACTCATCCTTTTCCACGATGCACAGACCGTCGTGTACAACGAGGATGATGCTATTATTAATAAGGTGGCAGGCGAGTTCAACTACCAGGGCGAGCGCTTGTGCTGGTCGTTGAAGGACAGCAAGGCACCGATGTATGTCAAGAAGATCGAGAAGGAAGACGCTTCTTCCACGATTCACTATATATATAAAGGTGGTAAGGAAAACCGCTATACCATTCCGTTTATCGACGACGCGTCGATCACCAACTCCATCATCTGCGCCGCTGTTGCCCTGCATGTCGGTGTTTCTGCCGAGCAGCTTGCCGAGCGCATGGAGCAGTTGGAGCCGATTGCCATGCGTCTGGAGGTGAAGGAAGGCCGCCACGGCTGTACGCTGATCAACGACTCGTACAACTCGGATATCAACTCGCTCGACATCGCGCTTGACTTCATGAACCGTCGTCCCGACCATAAAGGCCGTCGTCGTACGCTCATCCTCAGCGACATCTTCCAGAGTGGCGAGGAGCCTGCCGAGCTCTATCACGAGGTCAGCGACCTGGCCCGCAAGCGCGGCGTGGTGAAGTTCATCGGTATCGGCAAGGTTATCAGTGAGTATGCCGACGAAATACAGATCGCGGAGAAGTTCTTCTTCGAGAGTGTCGGCGCCTTCATTCATAGCGAGGTCTTCAAGAGTCTGCGCGACGAGGTCATCCTGCTCAAGGGCGCGCGTAGCTTCGGCTTCGACCAGATCACGGAGTTGCTTGTACAGAAAGTGCATGAGACCGTGCTGGAAGTGAACCTTGGTGCTGTGGTGAAGAACCTCAACTACTACCGCTCGTTTATGAAGCCCGAGACCAAACTCGTGTGCATGATCAAGGCAGACGCCTACGGTGCCGGTAGTGTGGAGGTGGCCAAGACGCTGCAAGACCATCGTGTCGACTATCTCGCCGTGGCTGTCGCTGACGAGGGTGCCATGCTCCGTGGCAATGGTATCACCAGCAACATCATGATCATGAACCCTGAGATGAGTGCTTTCAAGACGATGTTCGACTACGACCTGGAGCCGGAAGTCTACTCGTTCCGCCTGCTCGACGCGTTGGTGAAAGCCGCAGAGAAAGAGGGTATCACAGGCTATCCCGTACATATCAAGCTCGACACAGGTATGCACCGCCTCGGCTTCGACCCGGAGAAAGACATGGATGAACTCATCGACAGACTGAAACATCAGAATGCCATCATCCCGCGCTCTGTCTTCTCTCACTTTGTCGGTTCCGACGATAACTCGTTCGACGACTTCTCTGCTCATCAGTTCCAGCTCTTCGACGAGGGCAGCAAGAAACTGCAGGCCGCCTTTGACCATAAAATTCTCCGCCATATCGACAACTCTGCCGGCATCGAGCACTTCCCTGAGCGTCAGTTGGACATGTGCCGTCTGGGTCTCGGACTCTATGGCATCAACAGCCGCAACAATCAGATCATCAACAACGTGTCGACGCTGAAGACGACGATCCTGCAACTGCGCCACGTGCCTGCCGGTGACACTGTGGGCTACAGCCGCAAGGGTAAGATCGATCATGACAGCGTCATCGCCGCCATACCTATCGGCTATGCCGACGGACTGAACCGCCATCTCGGCAACCGCCACTGCTACTGCCTTGTCAACGGCAAAAAGGCAGAGTATGTCGGCAACATCTGCATGGACGTGGCTATGATTGATGTCACGGGTATCGACTGCAAGGAAGGCGACTCGGTGGAGATCTTCGGCGACCATCTGCCCGTGACGGTGCTCAGCGATGCCCTTGATACCATCCCTTACGAGGTGCTCACCGGCATCAGCAACCGTGTCAAGCGCGTATATTATCAGGACGACTAAAGGGTTGGACAACTAAATCCTGAAAAAAAGAATGAGAGAAACAGACGACGACAATGATTCCGCCGTCTCTTGAAATAACAACAGAGAGGCTGCAATGACGAGTTGTAGCCTCTTTTTATATCAACGTTTTCTCTGTCAATGTCCTTTCTGTCAACAGTTATATATCAACGTTTACTTATGCTGAATCGTCGAAAACGACGTCTCGTACTTTGGACCGTCCTTGGTATTCTTGTCTTGCTGACGGTCGTGTTGGGAGGCGCGAGCTGGTATATGCTCGACTATGCGCTGCGCCCGTCTTTCAACAAGGGACGGCACGAGGCCTATATCTGGAAGCGTATACAGCACAGCTATCCGTCGTTGCGTCCGTGGACCGACAGCCTGCGGGCTAACCACTGCCTTCACGATACTGTCATCGTCAATGCCCGTGGCGACAGTTTGCATGGTGTCTATCTCTTTGCGCCACGTCGGAGCAGCAAGATAGCCGTGGTTGTCCATGGCTATACCGATTGCGCGATCTATATGCTGCCTTGGGCCAAGGTCTATCAAGAGATGAACTACAATGTCCTCCTTCCGGAGCTCTACGGCAACGGTCGCAGCACAGGCGATCACCAGCAGATGGGCTGGCTCGACCGTCTGGATGTGCTCCAGTGGATAAGCATTGCCAACAAGTGCTTTGGTCTGAGCGACCGACAGTCGCGCATGGTTGTGCATGGCATCTCCATGGGTGCGGCGACGACGATGTGCGTCTCCGGCGAGCAGACACCTGCATACGTGAAAGCGTTTATAGAAGATTGCGGTTACACCAGTGTGTGGGACGAGTTCGGCAGTGAGCTGCGCGATCAGTTCGGCTTGCCGCCTTTCCCAATCCTCTATACCGCTTCCGCCCTCTGCCGTCTGCGCTATGGCTGGTCGTTTGGCGAGGCCTCGCCGTTGAGGATGGTGGCACACTGCCATAAGCCGATGCTGTTTATCCACGGCACAAAGGATGATTTCGTACCGACGTGGATGGTGGAGCCGCTCTACAAGGCCAAGCCACAGCCTAAGGAGAAGTGGCTCGCAAAGGAATCCGCCCATGCCCGCAGCCTCCATGATCATCCGCAAGCCTATCGTCGTGTGGTGAGGCAGTTTGTGGAACGCTATGTAGAACCATGACACATTATTATATATAGGAAATTCTTATCGTTATGAAGAAATATATCTTAGCAATTATAGTCTTGGCGAGTTGTTTCGCTTGTCAGCCAACCGAGGACGAGAAGGCGGCGCCACTGATGAAAAAGATAGAGACGCTCTATCACGATGGACAGTATCAGGCTGCGCTCAACGCCATCACCCAGCTGCGCGCCCAGCATCCTCGGGCCATCAAGAGCCGTCAGCGGGCATTGGTCATCTGGCAAGATGCCAGTCTGAAGATGACGCAACAGGACATCGGACGCACCGACTCTGCCCTGCAAGCCACTATTCAGCAGATGAACAGCGAGCGCAGTCTGCTTCGTCGCAACCAGCTGCGTGTCAAGCGCGACTCTCTGCAGGTACGCTATGATGCACTTTGTGGTACGGTCAGAATCATTCATGCACGACAGAAACAAAACAAGCAATAACGGTCGGCTTGACTGATCCGAGAGATAGATGATAGAGTGCGGAAGCCATTTCTGTGCTCTTCATATCTGTTATCATCGTGTTGCAGTCAAGTCCAACGTAGCGTATTCATAAAGCAAAAGTTTGCTTATGTGATTTTTTTTTCGTAAGTTTGCAGAAACGTTGAAACCATTAACTTTATTGTTTCTAATCATCCAACAATATCAAGTGTATGAAAGAATTCTTTAAGATGACCGGTGCGACTGTTGTCGGCCTTTTCGTTTTCACCATCGTAGCGTTCTTGATCGCTATGATGACGCTGTCGGGGATGATGGCGGCATCAGAGGCTACTCCGAGCGTGCAGAAGAACAGTGTTCTCGTGTTGAAACTTGATGGAAGCTTGTCAGATCATGGTACCACTTCGCTGAGCGACGAACTGCAAGGCAACACCAGTCAGACTTTGGAAGATATACTCACGGCGATCAAGCAGGCAAAGACCAACGACAAGATAGCCGGCATCTATCTTGAGGGCGGCAGCTTCGGTGCTGATCCGGCTCAGGTAGAAGAGATCTATGATGCCTTGCAGGATTACAAGATCTCGGGAAAGTGGCTGGTGGCATACGCTGACAGCTATAATGCCTTTACCTATTATCTTGCCAGTGCTGCCGATAAAATCTATCTCAATCCTCAGGGTGTTGTTGATTGGCACGGCCTCGGCGGAAAGATGATGTATTTCAAACCCTTGCTGGATAAGATTGGAATCAAATTCAATGTATTCAAGTGCGGTAAGTATAAGAGTGCCACTGAGCCGTTGATCAACGACCACATGAGTGACGAAGCCCGTGCCCAGACCACACGGTTCATTCAAGGTACATGGGATAAGATCGTAGCTACGGTGAGCAAGAACCGCAAGATCAGCGCAGACACACTCAACGCATACGCTGACCGATACATCGGCGTAGAGGATGCGAAGAACTTTCAGAAATATCATCTCGTCGACGGATTGCTCTATGCAGACCAAATGAAGGCCAATATCAAGAAGCGCTTGGGACTGGACAACGACGACATGATCCCACAGGTGTCAGCCAGTGACCTGGCTTCCACGGTCAAAGAAAGTAAAGGCGACGAGATCGCCGTGTACTATGCCGAGGGAGAAATTGTTGACGAGGCTTCGCCGCAGTCGATGTTCAACAGTGGCAGCATGATTGTTGGTAAGGACATGGCCGATGATCTCAATGGCTTAGCCGACGATGACGGCGTGAAGGCTGTCGTCATCCGCGTGGATTCTCCCGGTGGCTCAGCTTATGCATCCGAACAGATTTGGCACGCCATCAAGAATTTGGCCAAGCGTAAGCCGGTCGTCGTGTCGATGGGCGGCTATGCTGCTTCGGGCGGTTACTACATCAGTGCGCCTGCCGACTATATTATCGCTGAGCCCACTACGCTGACGGGCAGCATTGGCATTTATGGCGCGAGCATCGACCGCTCTAAGTTGATGACGGGCAAGTTGGGCATCAACGCCGATTATGTTCAGACCAACCGCAACAGTACTATGGGCGACGACATGGCACCCATGACGGTGGAGCAAGAGTCACTCATGCAAGCCTCTGTCAATCGTGGCTACCGTCTCTTCAAGTCCCGTGTGGCTGAAGGCCGTGCCATGACGATGGACCGTGTGGAGGAGTTGGCCCAAGGACATGTCTACTTAGGTATGGATGCGAAGAAGCTGAAACTTGTCGATGCCTTAGGCGGACTGGATGTGGCAGTAGCGAAAGCCGCGGAGTTGGCTTCACTCTCAGAGTGGCATACCGTTTCCTATCCAGGAGCTGAGGATATGTTTGACCAGATGATGGATCTGTTCAGCAGTTCCACGGGCTCTTATCTCGACGGTCAGCTGCGTGCCGTGTTGGGCGATGACTATGGTGCCTACATGATGATGCGTAGGGCAACTTCGATGAGCCGCTTGCAGGCACGGCTGCCTTATGAGTTGATAATCAAATAAAAATCATGCGAACAGAAGGGGATTACATCAAAATCAATGAATGGCTCTTGCCGCTGAGTTGGCTCTATGGCTTAGGTGTGGGCTTCCGCAACTGGCTCTTTGACCTCGGCGTGCTTAAAAAGCGGTCCTTTGCGATACCGATCATCGCTGTGGGCAATATCACGGTGGGCGGATCCGGCAAGACACCACATGTGGAATATCTCATCCGACTGCTGAAAGATGTGGTGAAGGTCGGCGTGCTCTCGCGTGGCTATAAGCGCAAGAGCAAAGGTTATGTACTCGCTGACGACGAGACGACAGCACGCGAGATCGGTGACGAGCCTTACCAGATGAAGCAGAAATTCCCCGATGTCTACGTCGCTGTAGACAAGAACCGCTGTCAGGGCGTAGACAGGCTGACGCATGACAAGGAGACTCACGATGTCGACGTCATCCTTCTCGATGATGCCTACCAGCACCGCTATATCAAGCCCGGTATCAACATTCTGCTCGTCGACTATCACCGATTGATCATCTACGACAAGCTCTTGCCGGCTGGCCGGCTGCGTGAGAGTCTCAACGGCAAGAGTCGTGCCGACATCGTGATCATCACCAAATGTCCGAAAGACTTGAAGCCGATGGAGTTTCGTGTGCTCACCAAGGCCATGAACCTCTATCCCTATCAGGAACTCTATTTTACTTGCATCGACTACGACGCTCCCGTCGCTGTCTTCCCTAACGAAGCAGAGTCGCTCGCTGAGGCAGATTCTCCACTATGTGGCAAAAATGTGTTGTTGCTCACGGGCATCGCTTCGCCTTTGCAGATGGAGGCCGACCTGAAGAGGCAGTGCCGGTCGATCACACCGCTGACCTTTGCTGACCACCATTTCTTCAAGGCAAAGGACGCGCAGCGCATCAACGAGGCTTTTCAATCGTTGCCCGAACCGCGTGTGGTCATCACTACAGACAAAGACAGTACACGTCTTGTGAACCTCGAAGGACTTGACGACGATGTGCGGCGGCATCTCTACCGCCTGCCCATCCGCATCAGGTTTATGCTCGACGAGGCTGAGACGTTCAACCATAAAATCATTAGCTATGTACAAAAAAATTCAAGAAACAGCATCCTGGCTAAAGGCAAGGATGACAGCAAGCCCGCAGACCGCCATCATTCTGGGAACAGGCCTCGGACAATTAGCTTCCGAGATAACTAAGACACTGGAAATCCCTTACAAGGATATTCCCAACTTCCCCGTGTCTACCGTGGAGGGACATGCCGGCAAGCTCATCTTCGGACAGCTCGGTGGCGTGGACATCATTGCCATGGACGGCCGTTTCCATTTCTATGAGGGCTACTCGATGAAGGAGGTTACCTTCCCCGAGCGGGTGATGTATGAGTTGGGTATCAAGACGCTTTTCGTCAGCAACGCCTCCGGCGGCATGAACCCGAAGTTCCATATCGGCGACATGATGGTCATCACCGACCATATCAACCTCTTCCCCGAACATCCTCTGCGTGGTAAGAACTTCCCGACAGGTCCGCGCTTCCCCGATATGCATGAGGCTTACGACCATGAGCTGATCGCTCTCGCCGACAGCATCGCCAAGGAGAAGGGCATCGCCCTGCAGCATGGTGTCTATGTAGGCGTACAGGGTCCTACCTTCGAGACGCCTTCCGAGTATCGGATGTATCATCTCTTGGGTGGTGACGCGGTAGGCATGTCTACTGTTCCTGAGGTGATAGTGGCGCGTCACTGCGGCATCAAGGTCTTTGGCATGAGCATCATCACCGACTTGGGCGGCTTTGAGCCACCTGTGGAGGTCAGCCATGAGGAAGTGCAGAAGGCTGCCAACAGCGCGGAACCCAAGATGACGGAGATCATGCGCGAAATGATCATTAGACAGAGTAACAAGTAGAAAAGACGGAATAACATAGTATACTGATTTTGAATTAGACATAGTAACATAGTATACGGACTTAAAATTAGACATAGTAACATAGTATACAGATACTCGTAGGAGAATATATGGAAATTGCAAAGTTGGGTGAGTTTGGTCTGATCGATCATCTCACTAAAGACATCAAGCCAATCAACGAGTCGACACGCTACGGTGTGGGCGACGACTGCGCGGTGCTCCATTATCCTGATTCGGAGGTATTGGTGACCACGGACATGCTCATGGAAGGCATCCACTTTGATCTTACCTATATCACGATGCAGGAGTTGGGCTACAAGGCCGCGATGGTCAACATATCTGATATCTTTGCCATGAACGGTACGCCACGGCAGATGACAGTGTCTTTGGCTATCGGCAAACGACTGAAAGTGGAGGACATCGAGGCTTTCTACGATGGCCTGCGCAAGGCTTGCGAGAAGTGGAGCGTGGATGTCGTAGGTGGAGACACGACGGCATCCTATACCGGACTGGCCATCAGCATCACGTGTATCGGTGAGGCAAAGAAAGAGGACATCGTCTACCGCAATGGTGCCAATGAGACGGACTTGATTTGTGTCACAGGCGATCTCGGTGCTGCTTACATGGGCTTGCAGTTGCTCGAGCGCGAGAAGAGTGTGTTCTATCAGCAAGTCGACGCCATGAACAAGAAGTTGCAGGAGGCGCACAAGGCCGGGAACACGAAGCTGGTAGAGCATCTGCAGCAGGAGGCACGCAAGCTCAATGACTTCCAACCGGACTTCGCCGGTAAGGAATATCTGCTTCAACGGCAGCTCAAGCCGGAGGCGCGTGGCGATGTCATCAACCTGTTGCGGGAGAACAATATCCATCCCACGGCAATGATGGACATCTCTGACGGACTCTCTTCCGAGCTCTTGCATATCTGCAAGCAGAGTCACTGTGGGTGTCGCGTTTATGAGAAGAATATTCCGATCGACTATCAGACGGCGGTGATGGCGGAAGAGCTGAACATGAATGTCACAACGTGTGCGATGAACGGCGGCGACGACTATGAGCTTCTCTTCACCTGTCCGATTGGTGATCACGACAAGCTCGACGCTTTGGAGAGCAAGGGCATCAAGCAGATCGGATATATCACGAAAGAGGAGTTGGGTACTCGCCTGATCTCTCGCGACAATAAGGAGTTTGACATCACGGCGCAAGGTTGGAATGCGTTGAAGGAGTAAGCATTTGGTTGATGCCGTTCCTCAAGAATACTATAAGCATTTCATGCATTGCACGAAATGTGCATGTCTGCCAATACACAGAATTTCCCTACCCATTCACATGAAAGGGTAGGGATCTGCAATTGTTATAGTACTTTCATTTCTTTTGTTCGACCCTATGATTTGCCAATATAGTTTCTGCACAGGTAGTCGTTGAGCTTTTCTTTGTACAGATCACCGATGGGCAGCAGCATGTCGTTGTCGAGCATCACACGCGTCTTGCTGACTTCCTGGATACGACGGAGGTTGATGATGTAGGAGCGGTGGATTCGCATGAAATAGTCGGGAAGACGCTCTTCCAGCCGTTTCAGTGAATAGAGCGAGACAACAGGACGGCGTGGCAGTCCACGGTCATCCTTTCCGTCGAGATGAATCTTCAGGTATTCGCTCATTCCTTCTATGTAGATGATGTCGCTCAACCGAATCTTGACCATACGTCCCTCCACCTTGACGAAAAGAGAATCGGTGCTGCTGCCAATCTTCGGAAGAGAAGAGTCAGTCGGCTCCGTCGTGCCGCACTGTTCCTGACGGTTTGCTGAGGGTTGCTGCAATGTAACCGGTGTTGAAGCCTGCTCCTTTTCTCCCAGTCGCCTGCGCAACTTCTCTGATGCCCGACGGAAGTCGTCGAGTCCAAAAGGTTTTAGGAGGTAATCCACAGCATCGACCTTGAAGCCTTCCACCGCGTATTCTGAGTAGGCTGTCGTAAACACGACGAGCGGCGGAAACGACAGGCTTTTGATGAAGTCCATGCCGTTGAGGTCGGGCATGTTGATGTCGCAAAACACAGCATCTACCATGTCTTTCGACAACACCTCCTTAGCTTCCATGGCACTGGGGCATGCCTTGACAAGTTGAAGATAAGGAATCTTATTAATGAAATTAACCAGTTGTTGCAGAGCGAGCGGCTCATCGTCAATTGCCAAACATCTAATCATGATTTTCTGTCTTTTGTATGGGGAATCGGAGAAGGACGTCGTAAACGTCTGTCTTGTCCTTGATATCAAGTGTATAGCGATCATCGTAAATCAGGTCAAGCCTACGCTTCACGTTGGTGAGCCCTACTCCACCGACGGAAGGCACCTTGCTCGCCTCCGTCACGGGCTTCTTGCTGTTAATGCAGGAAAAGAGCAGCTCACCGTCGTCGACGTCCATCGCGATGTTGATGAAGCTGTCCTGTTTATAGCTGACGCCGTGTTTGAAGGCATTCTCTACGAAGGTGGGGAAGATCAGTGGCGGTATGCTCACGTCGGGAAGATTGTCGGGAATGTCGATCGTCACGGTCAACCGATCGTTGTATCTCAGCCGCATCAACTTCACATAATTTCGCAGGAAAAGGATGTCGTTATGTAGAGAGACCCGGTCCTTATCGCCTTCATAGAGTACAAAACGCATCATCACAGACAGTTCTCTCAGGCATTCCTTAGCTTTCTCCGCATCCATGTCGATGAGCACCTGAATGTTGTTGAGGGTGTTCATGAAGAAGTGCGGGTTGATCTGAAACTTCAGATATTGCAGTTGCAGGAACATCCTTTCTTTCTCAAGTTGCTGTAGATGGTTGCGGTCTTGCTCTGATTTGAAATAGAACTTCACGCCGAGATTCAGTCCAAGTACGCCTACGAGCAGGAGCAGGTTCACCACATACTCCGGACCTAATGCCCCCAAGTGGTGATCATCGAAGTGACGCATGGGAAACGGGGGCTGTATGTGATTCTTTTGTGCCAACCTGTTCTCTCTTTCTATCAGCCAGAGCGGCGGACGATTTCTGCAGGGATCCGGACCATGAAGATAGTTTGACACGGCGAAGAAAATTGCCAGCAAAGCGAGCACCGAACAGAAGTATGCGACACGCATCTTCTTGATCAGTAACGGAGCCAGCAAGAAGTTATGGATAATAAAGCACAGGCAGAAGATCAAGAACCATCGCCAGATATGGAAGACTTCTTCCCAATGAAACTCTGCTTGCGTCACTGTGAAGGAACGCAAATAGAATATGATGATAGGCAATAGGAAAAACAGCAGCCACATCAGCACGTAGATGGCATTCTCAGGAGATAGCCAGTATTTTCTTCTCATTGCTATTATTAACGATCAATTATCTAACTTATTATGCTACATTATGAGCCCAAGAACGATTGATGTACTACCCGCTTGCACCATATATAGTCTTGCGCCATGATACCCGTTTCATAAAATGGTGCAAGCCTCGTGTCCCCACGAAACTTGCACCGCGAGTACTATATGAATGAAAAGACTATTCTGGCACAAATGGCATTGTTTATCGTATGAACTCACTCTCTTATGACATCATTCCTACAAACTGTAATCCGATGTCCTTTTCGAGTAGCAAAGTTATGAAAAAACCTTCTTTGTTGCTTTAATCTTTCAGCCAAAAGGCCAGACCATTCAGCCAAATGTCTCGTGTCAGTCCCTTTTGTACTCCACAAAGGCTTCCATCGCCTCATAGCAGGCAAGGCCGAGATCGTCGTACTTCTTTGCCGTGGCACGGTTGCGGTCTTCCGCGCGCTGCCAGAACAGTCGCTCGTCGTTGCCCAAGAAGGGCGCGAAGTCGGCCTGAGAAGCATGCTTGAGAATGGCGTTGCGCTTGTGGCGCAGCTGTTCAGGCGACATGGGCACACACATCTCTATATCCTTTACGTCCCACTCTGCCCACGCTCCGCGGTACATCCAGATGCGGCAATCGTTGAGCCATTCCGCTCCCGCCTGTTGCTCAAGATCTATGGCTGCGAGTACCGCATCGGTGCATTTGCGGTGTGTGCCGTGCGGATCGGCAAGGTCACCAGCCACAAAGATCTGGTGAGGCTTGATGTCCTGAAGCAAGCGGCGCACAATGTTGACATCACGCTCTGTCATCGGATATTTCTCCACTCTGCCACTTTCGTAGAAAGGAAGGTCGAGGAAGTGGACATGATCGGAGTGCACTCCATTATATGTACTTGCCGTACGGGCCTCGCCACGACGGATCAATCCTTTGATCGTTCTTACGTCCTGCGTGTCTATGTCTCCTTCTTTCTTGTTGGCAAGAAACTGTTTGATGTCGTGATACATGCTGACGATTACCTGATCATCAGCGTTCATAAACAGTTGGTTGAAACCGTTGAGAAAGTGCATGAAACGTGTCACCTCCTCGTCGTTGACGGCAATGTCACCGCTCGTCTCGTAAGCGATGTGGACATCATGGCCTTGCTCTACAAGACGGTGCAGGGTTCCGCCCATCGAGATGACGTCGTCGTCGGGGTGAGGCGAAAAGACGATGACCCGCTTGGGATAGGGTTTTGCACGCTCCGGACGATAGGTGTCGTCGTCATTGGGCTTGCCGCCTGGCCATCCGGTAATCGTATGTTGCAAGTGATTGAAGATCCTGATGTTGCAGTTATAAGCCGAACCGTAGAGAGCCAAAAGCTCGGAGAGACCGTTGCTGTTATAGTCCTTGTTGGTCAGTTTCAGTATCGGTTTCTGCGTTTTCTCGCAAAGCCACACCACAGCGGCGCAGGTGAGCTTGTCATCCCATTTGCAGTTGGAGACCAGCCAAGGGTGGACGATGCGGGTCAGCTTGGCAGCGGCAGCGAGGTCGATGACCACATGCGCGTCGTTGTGAGTCTGAAGAAACGATGCGGGGATGTCCTCCGTGATAGGACCTTCTACCGTTTTTTGGATGATGTCGGCCTTGTCGTCGCCCCATGCCGTGAGGAAGATATGGCGGGCAGAGAGTATCGTGCTGATGCCCATCGTGATGCTGCAAGGCGGTACGGGCTCTTGTCCACCGAAACTCATCGTCATCTCTTCACGCGACACACTGTCGATCAGAATCAGCCGTGACCTTGAGGTGATGACTGATCCAGGCTCGTTGGCCGCGATGTTGCCACTGCGCCCGATGCCGAGAAGAGCAATGTCTAAACCGCCATAGCGCTGGATTTGTTGCTCATATTGTGCGCACTGATCCTGAATATTCTCTTGCGCGACACTGCCATCGGGCGAGAAGATATTCTCCGGACAGATGTCAACATGGTCGAGCAAGCGGTCACGCAACTGCCGCAGACTGGTAATGGCAGAACCGGCCTTCTGTGGAAAGTAATCATAGACATTGAAGACGATGACATTGTGAAAACTCAATCCTTCGCATTGGTGACGGCGCACGAGTTCCTCATAGATGGGTGTCAGACTCTGTCCGGTGCCGAGTGCCAATAAGCAAGGCTTGTTTTCCTGTGCCTTGGCTTTGATTTCTCTTTCGATGGCGTCGGCGATATTGTCCACGGCATCTTCTGTTTTGGGAAAGATATCTGTGTGGATTTTCTCGAAGCGAGTCAGTTCCGAACGCTCAACGGCCGTCTTGGGCTGATAGAGATTCTCGGCCACTTTGTTCAGAACGATATGGGAAGTAAGGTTGAAATGAATCATTTTTGAAGTGAACGGTAATAACGATAGGTGGAGACTTTCAGTTCGTCTGTGGCTTGCTCATCGCAGACGACGACTGTGTTGGTATGGAGTTGCAGGGCGCTGGCCGGGCACATCTGTGTGACAGGTCCCTCGACAACGGCCTGAAGCGCGCGCGCCTTGTGGTGTCCGTTGCACAGAATCATCACCTCACGGGCATCGGTCACGGTGGCTACGCCTACGGTGAGTGCCTGACGTGGCGTCAGACTGGCATCACCGCCGAAGAAGCGTGAGTTGGCGATTCGGGTGTCATCGTTGAGTGTCATCACCCTTGTACGTGAACGCAGGCTCGATCCCGGCTCGTTGAAAGCGATGTGCCCGTCAACGCCGAGTCCGCCGATGAACAGGTCAATGCCGCCAGCTTGCCTGATGGCACGCTCGTAGGCTTCGCATTCGGCTTGCAGGTCCGTGGCATTGCCGTTGAGAATATGGATATTCTTTTGCGGGCAATCGATATGGTTGAAAAGATGGTTGAACATAAAAGAGTGGTAGCTTTGAGGATGATCCTCAGCCAAACCGACGTATTCATCCATGTTGAAGGTAACTACATTTCGGAAAGACACCTTTCCCTCGCGGCAGGCCTTGACCAAAAGAGCATACATGCCCTCAGGCGTGGAACCTGTTGGCAAGCCTAAGACAAAGGGATGGTCAGCTGTAGAGTGCGATGCGTTAATGCGACGGATCACATGGTCCGCAGCCCACTGAGAGAGCGTCTCATAGTCGTTTTCAATGATTACTTGCATATTGGTCTTTGTTATTAAGTATGATATTTAGGTCAGAATGAGCTCTAAACTGGGTTTATTCTTGTTTCAGGTGACGGATGTTTCTCATCAGCCCCTCGTATTTCGCACGCTTCACGGCAGAGCCTTTGAAGAGGCGGCGATAGTCCTCGACAGAGAGCTGACGCCACTTGTCGAGTGTCATCTCAAGCAGTTCTTCTTTGGGCTGCAGTTCCGGCGTGGTGTTTGGCTTTGCAAATCTGTTCCAGGGACACGCCTGCTGACAGCGGTCGCAACCGTAGAAGCAATTGCCCATCGCCGACTGTGCTTCCTCGCTGAGCTCACCTTTGTTCTCAATCGTCTGGTAAGAGAGACAGCGGTCAGCGTTGAACTCGCCCGACTCAAGCAGGGCGTGCGTCGGACAGGCATCGATGCAGCGACGACAAATGCCGCAGCGGTTAGGCATCGGATCGTCGGGAGGAAGCTCTATGTCGAGGAAGAGCTCACCAAGAAAAAACATGCTTCCGCCATGTGGGATGATGAGCTGATGGTTCTTTCCCATCCATCCGAGTCCCGCCTTCACGGCCCAGTAACGCTCAAGGACGGGTCCGCTGTCGACAAAGACGCGATAATGTGGCGACGGTATCGGCTTCTTGCCATTGAAGCGAACCTCTTCCGGCATGATCCGGGCAGCCAGTAGCAGCAGCTTGTCGCGCATGACGGTGTGATAATCCTGCCCGAGTGCATAGCTTGCCATTTGAGGTTGGTCCTTTGGCATCGTCTGTGCGGGCGCATAATTCAGTGCTACGGAGATGATTGTCTTTAGTCCGGGCATGATCAGCCGTGGGTCGAGACGCATGTCGAGATAGTTGTCCATATAGTCCATCCCGGCATTCATGCCGTCGCTGAGCCACTTTCTCAGCCCTTGCTCGGTCTTGGCGTCTACGTGTTCAGCCCGTGCGATACCACAGGCAGAAAAGCCTAAGTCGAGAGCCTGACGCTTAAGTTCCGCTGCTTCTATCATGCTTTTATTTCTTTCTTGCCTTCATCGTGATTAACGGCACGAGCATTTCTTCCATCGAGATGCCGCCATGCTGGAACGTGTCGCGATAGTATTGCACGTAGTAGTTGTAGTTGTTGGGATAGGCAAAGAACGTGTTTCCTGTGGCGAAGGCGTAGGTCGTGCTTACATTGGGGGCCGGCAACTGAGCGTCTTTAGGTGCTTTGATGGTGAAGACCTCTTTGGAGTTGTAGTTGAGGTTCTTTCCCAGTTTATACCTCAGATTGGTGTTGGTGTTGCGGTCACCGACGATCTTGATGGGCTTCTCGCAACGGATGGAACCGTGATCCGTGGTCAGGATAACACGGTAATCGCTCTGAGACAACAGCCGGAAAAGCTCGCCGATGACAGAGTGGCGGAACCAGCTCTGCGTGATGCTGCGGTAGGCTGCCTCGTCGCTGGCGAGCTCGCGCACCATCTTAGATTCCGTTCTGGCATGAGAGAGCATGTCGATGAAGTTGATCACCACCACGTTGAGGTCGTTATCCTTCAGGCTGTTGTATTGTTGCAGGAAGCGGTCGGCAGCTGCCGAGTCATTGATTTTGTGGTAGGAGAAGCGGTCGTGACGGCGGTAGCGCTCGATCTGTGTGGCGATGAGCGGTGCCTCGTTGAGATTCTTGCCTTCCTCTTCGTCCTCGTCAACCCACAGCTCCGGGAACATCTGTTGGATCTTCACCGGCATCAATCCACTGAAGATGGCATTTCGGGCATACTGCGTGGCTGTCGGCAGAATGCTCATGTACATGTCTTCCTGAATGTCGAAGAGGTCGCCAATCTCCGTTGCCAGCGTGCGCCACTGGTCCCAACGGAAGTTGTCGATGACGACAAGAAAGACCTTCTCCCCTGCGCTGATGGCGGGGAAGACACATTTCTTGAAGATGTCGGGGCTCATCTGCGGGCGGTCCTCGCCGGCCTTCTGTTGAAGGAAACGGCGTGGATCCACCCAGTCGAGGTAGTTTTGCTTGACGTATTTGGCAAAGCCGTTGTTGGCTTCCTCCTTCTGCATGCTCAGCATTTCGGCGAAGGTGCTGTCGGTACTGCCGAGTTCCATGTCCCAATATGATAGGCGGCGGTAGACCTCCATCCAGTCTGTCCACGTGCGGCAATCATCGATCTGCATGGACAGTTGCTGATATTCCTGCTGGTAAGAACTCTGTGTGACCTCATTGACGATCTCCCGCCGATGGATGTTCTTCTTGAGTGTCAAGAGTATCTGGCTGGGATTGACTGGCTTGATCAGGTAGTCTGCGATCTTAGAGCCAATAGCCTGATCCATGATATCTTCCTCTTCGCTCTTAGTGACCATCACCACGGGCGTCTGAGGCTGTATCTCTTTGATACGCTGCAACGTCTCCAGGCCTGTGAGTCCCGGCATCATCTCGTCGAGCATGATCAGGTCGAACGTCTGCGTCTTACAGAGTTCTATGGCATCGGCACCATTGCTGGCAGTGGCTACCTGATAGCCTTTCTTCTCCAGAAAGATGAGATAAGCCTTGAGCAAATCCATCTCGTCATCTACCCATAATATGTCTCCGTTGTTCATCTTTAAAATCCGTCTAAATCGTAATACTCATCCTCTAAGTCAAAGGACTTCTCTTTCTTGGTCTGCTCCTTGGGCTTGGCTTTCGCCTTGTCGGTCTGTTTGTTGTTGCCAACTTTACTGGTTGTGCCCTGTTTAGAGGTTGTCTGCTGTTTACTTCCTTGTTGTTTCTTATTTACCGGGGTGCCTACTGTTGTTGCCGGCTTCGTTGTTGCCGGAGCGTCGTCAAAGATGATTTCTGCGCCATTTGTCAGGTCGGGATAGAGCCTCGGCTTCTCGGTCTGGCCCTTCTCCACGGCTTTGTTACCCGTCTTCCCAGCAATTTCCACCTTCTTGCTCTCCATTTCCTTAGGCTTCGGGAGAAGTTGTTGCTTCCGCGTTTCCTGCTGTTTGGACTTGATAACAGGCGTTGCTGTCTTGCTCACAGTCTTTTCAGATTTTGTCGTAGGTTGGGCCGTCTTCGCGTCATCATCGTTTACTGTGATGATGGTGCCGCTCTGCGTCTGTTCCTTCTCCGGTTCCGTCACCACCTCTGTCGACTGACCCTTGCCGTAGTTCTGGTCATTGCCATTGTCAACAGGAATGAAGGTAGAGGACGCTCCCTGTGTCTCTTCCGGTTCCACCGTGATACCGTTGAGATAGTCGTCGACTTCTTTCTCCGTCATCGGCACCTTTTCCTTTATAGGTTGCGTGACGACTTCTGCGGGATCGATCAGCAGTCTGGCGGTGGAAATCTTCAATGGCGCGAAATGGGTGTTGTAGAACTTGGAATAGTCGTCGTAACTAAACTGCGCTCCCAACAGTGGAAGGTTGGTCTCGGAAACGATGAATGCGCGGGCTTTACCCGTGAGTTTTTGGATAGAAGGCTGTTGCAGCACCTGATTGGCGTACTGCCGTGCTTCATCGTAATTGTTGAAACCGGATATCCTCATGCGGTGGATGCCGTCCAAATCGTCAATGGCGATATCGAAATCACGGACAAGATAGCTTGTGAAGTTATAGCGGGCCACCTGGAATAGCAGCTGGTTCTCCCTGACAGAATCGGGAGCGTAGACAAGCAGAAAGCAGAAAGGTGTGTTGCGCTCATTGCTGAGCTTCATCTCTTTCTTCTTGTCTGCCTCGGTCAGCACCTCGGTACGCCGCTGCCAGAAATTGCCAATGTCGAAATGTCCGCCGTGGAGTTGCCGGCCGGCCTTCACTCCGTTGATGATCATTCCGGCCAGTTCGGTCAGCTTACTCTCGGGGAAACGAGCCACCAGAGAGTCCATCGCTGCGAGACATCCTTGGCTGTCGCCCTCATTGAGGCGGGTCAGTCCACCGATGAAGATGAACTTATCGCGGTTTTGTCCCTGGGGGAACCGCTGGGCCGAAACACGGTTGTTGGCCGCTACCTCGGTATAGCGCTCAGCCTTGAAAGCATCGTAGGTGGCACCATAGAGCGAGTCCTCGATCTGCTCGCCATAGCGTGCGTTGGACAGAAAGTTGGGATCAGAGAGCAGCGTTGTCCAATGGCTCTTGGGGAATTTGGCTTTCAGCGTCGCCACCTGTTGCTGAGCCTGGGTCGTTTCGCCCATGCGTGAGTAGAGCAAGAAGAGGTGATAGAGCACCTCATCGGCCTTCTCGTAGTCGGGATAATTGCGGTTCAAGCGCTCCAAGGCTTTGCGACTGAGTTCCATATTGCCCAACTGGTCCTTGAAGATGATGCCACTGTTGAACAATCCGTCGCAAAGAATGCTGTTGCTGGCCTTGAGTTGCTCGGCTGTGAAAGGTATTTGTGCCATGTAGTATTCTCTCGTGTGAGGATCCTCAGAGGGCTTGACCGTCTTGGAATCTTCTGCCGTAGAGTCAGCCGAGACTTCCTTTCCGGTGTCCTTATTATATAAGGAGTCAGTGGACGCAAGGTCCGTGTTGGCCTGACCATCGGCCACCACCGTCTTGTTGGCACGCTGCCAGTTGTCGACATTCTTGCGTTTTCCCCACAGCCGTTGGAACTGTTCCTTACCTTGCTGCACGGCCATAGGGTTATAGAAATACCAGGCGCCATTTTGCTGGAAGCCCGTCGTGTTGGTCTGACGCTGCGATGATCTCTGCTGTGTGCGCTCCATGTCATTGCCTTCCGACAGTCGGTTGGAGGCCTCCTGCACTTCCTGCGCACGTTTCTCTTCCTTTTCCTTCTTTTTCAAAGCAGTGATGACGCGGTCGATGGCTGCGTTGCGGTGCGCGTCATCCATCCTTGCCAGCGATTGCAGAGAGTCTTGGAGATGCACAGCTTCGGTATAGGGTACGAGTGCGTCAAGGACTTTGGAGCGCTCGGTAAGCTGTGCGTAGTCCTTCCGATCCTTGTCCAACATGCCTATCGCCAGGGTGTAGCAACGCTGAGCATCGGCAAAACGCTCCTTGTCCCAATAGAGATTTCCAAGTTTCAGCATCAGCACACCTTTCTCGACGCCATTGCGCGTGGACTTGGCACCACCCCGCTCGTAAGCTGCGATCGCCTTTGTCGTGTCGCGTTGGGAGAGGTATATGTTACCCATCGCATAGTACACTTGGTCGAGATACTCCTTGTTTTTATCTGAAGCCGCCATGCGTTTGAGCCGTCCGATCATTTTTCCCGACTGCCGCGAAGCCATCACCTCCGTCTGTGCCACGCGAGCATTGAGTTCCAGCTCATAGGGCGGATTGGCGCGGACAGCCCTCTGATATGCCTTATAGGCATCCTGATTCATGTTGGTGAGTGCATAAATCTGCCCGAGCAGGAAATACTCGCGTGCTTTCTGTTTGCGTCGCATCTCATGGCGGATAACCTTTTTCAGATGGGGGATCGCTTCGGCATAGTGCTGTGTATGGATATAGTAATCGGCCAAAGTATAGTCCCATTCCTTGCGGGCAACACTCGGAATGGAGTCACGTCGGGCATTGCGGATGACTTCCTCAGCATCGTAGATCCACCCGCTCTCCACGTAGGTCTTGGCCAGCCAAGCCTGAGCACGGCTGTAGATGGCCGGTTGAGTGGCATAGAGCCGCGACATATAGCTGAAGGTAGAAGCGGCTCCGTCGAAGTCACCTTCGTAGAACTGTGAGCGTCCCATCAGCATCCAGGCTTTCCAAAGAAAGGGATTGTATTCTCTGCGTTGTAGCCATTCTATGTCACGCTCCGTCTTTTTGCGGTTCTTGTCCCACACGGGTCTGCGCTTGATGCTATAGCGCTGTATGGCTTTCTGGCTTTTCTCTATTGCTCTGTCGTAGTTGGATTTACCCAACTCGCGGCTGTTTTTGTTGCCAACGGTATAGAGCGGAATCAGTTCTGTGAAGTTGTCTTTGTTGCCATTCTCCTTTTCCAGCGAACCGTCGATATAGGCCAGCGTACCATTATAATAGGTGTTGTAATGGGCGTTGAAGGCCTTCCACCAGCGAGTGCCCGCGGTGTTCTTACTACTGGAGCAACCTGCTATGACCAAGATGACGGCTGACAGCAGGACAGCGGATAAGAGATATGAGCTTTGGAACTTCACTTTGTGTTTTATTCTCGAATTATTTCACCATTGCCACATATTCGTCCTTTAGCATATCCGGCAACTCTATTCCCCTAAGGTTGAGGCTTCGTCCCCATGCCGCAACTTCTTCCGGGCGCAACGACTCCAGGACTTCAGCGAACTGCTCTACCTCTTCGTCGGTGTACTTATCGGAAGGACGACCCTTAAAGGCATCGAGTTCTTCATCTTCGAAATACTCGATAGGCTTTGTAGCTGCTTCCAACATGCAGTCTTGCTCGCATTTGTCGTTGAATCCCGTACAGGTGGCGCAACTGTCCGAGGCATCGGGGATGACCGGTTCCTCGTCGTGTCCACGATGACGGGAAAGCAAACTGGAGCCCGCTGTGATGATGCCCAGCACGGCGAGACTGATGAGGAGATAGACGATGATATTCATTGTTCTTCTTCGATAAGGAAGCCGGCTTGGCGCAAGTCGCTCCAGAAATGAGGATAAGACTTGCTGACGACTTCGGGATGATTGATGCGCAGATGGGGATGCACGATGGCAAGAGGAGCGAACGACATAGCCATGCGGTGATCCTCATACGTGTCGATAGGTTCGAAAGTAGGCTCGCAACGTCCGTGATCCCAAATCAGTTCGCTGTCATTCACGCTACGGATGAGGAAGCCCATCTTGCGGAGCTCGTTTTTCAAGGCTTCTATGCGGTCGGTTTCCTTGATCTTCAGGCTCGCCAGTCCCGTGAAATGGAATGACACGCCCAAAGCGCAACAGGCCGTCACAACGGTCTGTGCCAAGTCGGGACAATTGATGAAGTCGAAGTCTAAATGCTGCACACCGCCGATCTTATGTTTCAGAGTGGTAAAGGTCTCACCCGTCTTGGGATCAGTACAGAACGAGGTTTTTACACCTAAGAGCGAGAAGATGTATTTGATGATCGAGTCGCCTTGGCGTGAGCTGTCCATGAGTCCGTTGAGTCTCACCTCCGGCATGCTGTCGCCGAAGAGTGCCACCATCTCGTACCAGTAGCTGGCTGCGCTCCAGTCGTTCTCGATGACGTAGGGCTTGTTGACGTAGGGTTGTGGCTTCACCTCTATCGTGTTGTTGTCCATCCAACTGGCTTGGGCACCAAAACTACTCATCACCCACAGCGTCAGATCGATGTAAGGACGTGAGATGATTTCGCCTTGAAGTGTCAGTTGCAAGCCATTTTTCAGCATAGGACCAATGAGCAGGAGAGCTGAGATGAACTGAGAGCTGACGTTGCCGGGAATCTCCAGCTGGCCGCCTTCCAGTTGATGACCTGTGATACGAAGGGGAGGGAAGCCCTCCTCACCGACATACTCGATGTCAGCGCCCAGCGCACGAAGCGCGTCCACCAAGATGCCGATAGGTCTGTGCTTCATGCGTTCAGATCCGGTAATGACGTGTTCGCCGGGTGTGAGAGACAGATATGCCGAGAGAAAACGCATGGCAGTGCCTGCTGCCTTCACGTCGATGACCTTGTCGGTGGACTTCAAAGCGTTGATGACTACGGCTGTGTCGTCGCAGTCCGATAAGTTTGTGGGCACATGCTCTCCGCCGCTGAGTGCGTAGATGATCAATGCTCTGTTGCTGATGCTTTTCGATGCCGGCAGTTTGATGCTGGCGTCGAGCGTTTTCGGTGCTGTAATATCGTATGTCATAATCTATTGGTTGCTTATTTAATAATGGTGAATTTCAAATCCAGCGGGTGATTGTCGTCTGTGGCCCGTGTTCTGGTGTTGATATTGTTTTTCTTGGGTCCTGGAATGAGCGGACTATAGTAAAGCACGTTTCTGATGCGCTTCTTCTGATCTGCGGTAATCTGGAATCCCATCGTCAGACTGTAGTCCATGATGTTGTCCGACTCAAAGGTCTTACCGTCACATGAGTTTCTTGACAGCATCTTCTTAGTAATGCTGGGGTCGTTTTGTTCGAAGTTCAGCGTTTCCAAATAATTATTATAGTCGATACGATTATACGATGGCGTGTCCTTGCAGTAGTCGGTGTCACCGCAAGAGTCTACGGGCTGAAAGCCTCCGTCTTTCTTATCTTCCGTGAAAGCATGATAGAGACCGAGATAATGTCCCAGTTCATGTGCCATCGTGACGACGACATCTGCCGTGGAGAGCGTATGGGCTGTATGGTTGTCGTCTGTGTATCGGTCAGACTGGAAATAGCCACCACCAGAAGCCTGTGCGGCATAAGTGCTGTTGATAGAAGAGCAAAGCGGATATTTCAGTTGACTTTTGGCAATATACTGTGTCTTAACATTGTCCAGCCCCTCTACTCTGTTGTCTACCGTGTGCGGCATGTGAGAGATGCCCAACGTCACCTCATTGGAAGACGCTGACTTGAAGTTGAACATCATCACATTGATATATTGGTTGGGGTCCCAAATATATTTCACATTGGCACCGGTGTTGTCAGACATGAAGGCACTGACGTCGATGGGATAGTCGCCGTCGTACTTCACATATTCGACCCCGGGCGTTCCGAGCTTCTTTCCTTTCTCGTCCTTTTCCGCCAAGACGAACTTCAGATGCAGATTCTCGCTCTCGCCATAGATTCCTCCCTGATAGATCTCATTGACATATTGCAGCAGGTTTTTCAAACGTGCGGCAGGAATATACTGGGTCGCATCGGACTGGTCCTTATACAGGACATGGAAGATAACCGGCAACTCATATTCATAGTTGCTGTCTATCTCAGCAGTGTCGGTGACCAATTTGCTTTCGTCGACCGACACAAGGCCGTCGTCGCCCCCACAGGCTGTAAGCCCCAAGCACAGAGTTAGGAGCAGCCACAGGGCAAAATGTTTTTGATTGACCAACATCTATAGTACGTTCTTCATTATTTATACGTCTTGCAAAAATACAAAATATCCCTTGAAATAACGTAGTTACGCCCTATATATTTACATTAAAAACAACAAACAAATGAAAAAGTTGCCCGAAAATTTGGTGGATTCAGATAGAATGTGTACCTTTGCACTCGGTTTTAAAAACTACGGGATTTGGCGCAGTTGGTAGCGCACACGTCTGGGGGGCGCGAGGTCGCTGGTTCGAGTCCAGTAATCCCGACAAGTAAACAAAACCGTTGACTCGCTAGCTCAGTTGGTAGAGCACAACACTTTTAATGTTGGGGTCATGGGTTCGAACCCCATGCGAGTCACTCAGAGGGAGAGCCAAACGCTCTCCCTTTTTCGTTGGCTTCCAGTCAATTAGTTGATAAAACACTGATTCTCAGTTGCTTCGAGGGATTGAAATCAAGTGGACACGCTACGACATGATACGACAGGGATTGTCAGCTTACGACATAGTTTTGATACCCTGTTTGATACCCTGCTCGATATCCCTTCTCTGGTATCAATTCCTATCTGTTGTTCAATCGTGCTTATTGGTAAAAGTATGAACAATTTATCTGTTCGGCTGGTCTTTGATAGAAAGCATACTTCCTTTTTTCATACCTGTACGTCACCCCCGTATTTCCCCATCTGCTCTACAGCTCATTCTTATTTCTTTTACGAATCTATGTAATCGGAATTGCTCAACAACGAGAAGGAGATTCTAAACCTTTGTAGTGCTATTCTCATAATTTTAAATACAGCAACGTGTGCAAAGGCAGCAAACAAGGGATAAAACAACACCACCACGACCTTTCTATCGCTCTTTTGCACAAAGAACTGCATTTTATTGCCACAAAAAAGTAAATATTCCAAATATTTTATGTAAGTTTGCCATAAATATAATCAAGTCACCATGAAACAACACCTATTCTCTGACAAAGCAACTGCTTTTCGACAGTTAGCGTGGGCACTGCTATTGCTCTGCCTCTACCCCCTCACAGCCTCCGCCCAGCAGCAAGACAAGTTGCTCACGCTCCTTCGTGACCGGCTGAAATACAACTTCGCCGAGCTGCAAAAGCAGGCGGTGAAGCCCTATTTCATGAGCTATCGCGTGGAGGACAACAACACGCACACGATCACCAGTACCTTCGGCGTGCTCAACGGCAACAACGACAGTCACATGCGATCGTTTATCCCACAGGTACGCGTCGGTTCCATGGCACTTGACAACTACAAGGACGATACCGACGGCGGACGCCAGCAGGGAGCCACACTGCCCTTTGACGACAATGCCACCGACGGCATCACCACCAACTTCTGGCAAGCCACGATGGCTGCCTACGACGGAGCCGTAGAGGCATACGAGGACGCCAAGAGCAAGGCCGCCACGTCAGCCGCCGACGAGGACAAGGCACCCTGCTTCTCCAAAGCACCGGCCGAGCGCTACTACGAAGAGCCCGTTGATCCCACCACGACGAAGCTCGACGACCAGCAATGGGTCAAGAAGCTCAATGCCGTCAGCGCCGTGTTCAAGGCTGATCCTACCCTTCAGAACGGTACGGCAGCACTGATCTATGAGGTCAACCGATCCTATCTCGTCAACACCGACGGCACCGAGGTGGTGCAGAACCGGCGCTCGGCGCGCATTGTCATCCTCGCGCAGGCCATGGCCGACGACGGCATGATGCTGCCTGTGTTGCAGGACTTCTTTGCCTTCAACCCCGACTCGCTGCCCTCTGAGGAGCGTCTCGTCAGCGCAGCACAAGACCTGCTCAAACGTGTACAAGCACTGAAGGCTGCTCCCGTCGCCAACCCCTATACCGGTCCGGCCATCCTCTCGGGTCCGGCTGCCGGCGTCTTCTTCCATGAGATCTTCGGTCATCGTCTCGAAGGCCACCGCCTCAAGAAAGGCGGCGAGACCTTTAAGAATATGGTCGGCAAGCAAGTGCTGCCCACCACCTTCAACGTCTATTGCGATCCTACGCTGCGCCACTATGCCGGCGTGGACATGAACGGCAGCTACCGCTACGACGACGAAGGCGTGAAAGCCCGTCGCGTCGACAATGTCGTAAACGGCGTGTTGCGCTCCTTTCTCATGAGCCGCAAACCCATCGACGGCTTCCACGAGAGCAACGGACACGGCCGCGCTGACCTGAAAAGCGATCCCGTCAGCCGACAGTCCAACCTGATCGTAGAGACCACCAAGTCCTATACAGATGCCCAGCTGCGCGACATGCTCATCCGCGAGGCCAAGCGGCAGGGCAAGCCCTACGGCTATTTCTTCCGTACGGTGACGAGCGGCTACACGATGACGGGCGAAGGCGGAAGCATCAACTCGTTCAACGTCACGCCCGTGGAGGTCTACCGTGTCTTTGTCAACGGCAAGCCCGACGAGCTCGTGCGTGGTGTGAGCCTCATCGGCACACCGCTCTCGATGTTCTCCCATATCCAGGCAGCAGGCGACCGTCCCGCCGTGTTCACCGGCAGCTGTGGCGCTGAGTCGGGTTGGGTGCCCGTGACAGCCTGCGCCCCTGCCGTCTTTGTCAGTCAGATAGAGACCCAACGTGCACAGAAGACCGACTTCGTACCGCCGATCCTCAAGGCCCCTATATATAATAAGGAGTACCAACCGCTCACCAATGCTATCGGCAAGGATGTCGACAACGTGATCTTCACCGCCATGAGCGACGACATGAAACGGTCGATGGACAGCCTGCAACTCGAAGGATCGCCCAAGCCGTTTTATCTCGACATGATGGCTACACGCTCACGTGGTTTCGACATCACCGGCGAATTGGGTGGCATCTCCTTGAGCGACCAGACACCGTGGCACACCTATCTGTCCACCCATCTGCTTCTCGGCAACTATAAGAGTACCAACGAACTGCCGGGACAAGAGAACGTGCTCGGACTCAACAATGGCGAACAAGTCGACTACAACGACATCCGCCGCGCCTTCTGGCAACTCAACGACGCCGCCTATAAGCAGGCTGTGGTATTGCAGGCACAGAAGAACTCTTACTTGAAACAGAATCCTCCCTCGCTCGATCTGTCGAAGCTCCCCAACCTGCAACCGATGAAGCCGTCCACGCAGATCGTCGACGACAACTCCGGCTTCGACATCGACATGCCAAGGCTGGAGCAGACCGCCAAGCGCCTCTCTGCCGTCTTTGAGCACTATCCCAAGCTCTATCACACCTCGGTGAAGATCAGCGGAGAGCAGATGGTCTCTTACCGCCTGACATCTGAAAACGTGAAGATCAAGCAGCCCCATCACCGTGTCATCATCACTGCCGAAGCCTACTTCCGCGATGCCGACCAGGTGGAGCAAAGCGATGACTACACCTTCGCCTACGAGAGTACGGCTGAGATTCCTGCCGACGACGTGCTGGAAGCTCAGGTACGCGCCTTTGCCGACAGCTGCATGACGCTCTGTCAGGCACCCGCTATGCCGAAATACTACAAGGGTCCGGCCCTCTATGTCGACGGTGCCGCCATGAACTCTCTCGTCGACAACCGACTGATCTCAGAGCCTTCCTACGAAGAAGATGGCGACGACATCGGACAGAAGATCGGTGAGCCCTTCATCAGCAACATGATCTCTATCGTCAACCGCAACGACCTGAAGACCTACGAGGATCAGCCGGTCTATGGCCACACGACGGCAGATGCCGACGGCGTGACACCGGCTCCACAGTTCACGCTCATCGACCATGGCGTGCTGAAGGCCAAACTCAACGGTGCCGTACCTACGCTGTTCGCTCCCGCCACCACGGGCAGTGCACGTTTCTTCAACGATCCCGACAAGCCAAGCATCAGCACGGGCTTCAACACCATGCAGGTGCAGGCTACATCGACCACACCGGAGAAAGACATGTTGAAACTGCTCATCAAACAGGCAAAGAAACGGAACCTGCCCTTCGCCTACATCGTGGAGATGCCGCTCCGTCAGTCTGCCACACGACTCTACCAAGTCGACGTGAAGACGGGAGCCATGAAACTGATGAAGACAGACCAGAACATGACACCATCAGACGATGAGCTGATGAATATCCTCGCCGTTTCGAACAAGGAGGATCTCTTCAACGTCATCAATCCTTATACGTTCACCATCATCTATCCACACAGTTTCCTGCTCAACGAGATCGAGCTCAACAAGGCTACCATGGAGGTGCAGAAAGAGTTCGAGATCCCGTACCCGGTTAGCGAATGATGAGTGTTGAATGTTGAATGATGAATGGATTCAATGTTGAATGTTCAATGAAAACAATGATCAATGTTGAATGCTCAATGTTAAATATTGAATGGAGAATGTAGATAAGAGCTAAAAAGAAGTCATATAATATGCAGATGAGAAAGATTTTCATTGCCATGCTGCTCGTGCTCACGATGCCGGCCATGGCGCAAAGAGCAAAAGAGGAAATCAAGGCCGACCGCAATCTCGCGGCCAGCAACTATCTCGCCTATCCCGGACCGAAACAGAAGCTGACCAAGGCACCGGAAGGCTACACACCTTATTATATTAGTCACTACGGCCGCCACGGATCACGCTATCTCATCAGTCCGGCCCAATACAGCGATGCGGTGAACATCCTGGCCAAAGCCGACAGCCTCGGCAAGCTCTCGCCACGCGGTCACGACGTGCTCGACAAAGTAAGAATGCTGGTCGCTGAGGCGCAGGGACGCTTAGGTGAGCTGACACCATTAGGCGCTGAGCAGCACCGCGGCATCGCCCACCGCATGTACATGCGATTCCCGCAGGTATTCAACGGCAACGTGCACGTCGACGCACGCTCCACCATCGTCATCCGCTGCATCCTCTCCATGGAGAATGAGCTCATGGAACTGGCCCGTCTCAACCCACGCATGGTCATCACCAGCGACGCCAGTCAGCACGACATGTACTACATGAACGATGAGCACGGTAAATACAACAAGCTGCGCGACACGCCGGAGGCCCGTCAGGCACTCGCCGACTTCAACAAGAACCATGAGAACTACAGCCATCTGATGGGACTGCTCTTCAACGACACGGCCTACGCCCACACCATCGATGCCAACAAGCTCGGACAGCGTCTCTTTGACCTGGCCGCCAACATCCAGAGCACGGAACTCAGACATAAGTTCAGCCTCTGGCCGATCTTCACCGACAAGGAGGTCTATGACTCCTGGCAGCGCAAGAATGCGATGTGGTATATGTATTACGGTCCCTCACGACAGGCTCACAGCTATGGACTGCTCACGCAAGCCAACCTGCTGAACAATATCATCACGACGGCCGACAGCTGTCTGCTTCTCCAGCATCCCGGTGCTACGCTGCGCTTTGCCCATGAGTCGGATGTCATGCCACTGGTGTGCCTGCTCAACCTCAACCACTACGGCGAGACCATCGACGACCTCGAACAGCTCGATGACCGCGGATGGAACAACTACGACATCTATCCCATGGCATGCAACGTGCAGTTCATCTTCTATAAGCCCAACACGGCCACGGATCTCACCAATGCCGACATCCTCGTCAAAGTGCTCCTCAACGAAAACGAAGCCACATTGCCTATCTCTACAGACAAAGCACCTTACTACCACTGGAAAGATGTGCGTGCCTATCTCCTTCATCGGTTGGAGCAATTAAAATAGGCTGCCTTAGCTCCAGATGATGGACCTGTGACTGTTCAGCGAATTTCCCGGTGTGAGATATATTCGCTGAACAGATACGCTTCTGTCCCATGATTAGAAAAATCATTAAAAAGCGACAAAACCTTAATCTTTCTTGCTGAAAATGAGTAATTTTGCAGTATGATAATCAATGTAATGGACTTGGTACAGCTCAAAGCCTACGCCCGCCAGTATGGTGCGGCGCTGGCTTTGGTGTGGACTGCCAGCTTCTTGAGCATCGTCCTTGCTCCTGCCTCCGTGTTGGGCAGTCTGCTGGCGCTGAGCACACCGATCGTTGTGGGCTGGTTTTTAGTGCGCTTTCGCAACGACGCTTTGGACGGGCATATCTCCTTCCGTCGCGGCTATGCGTTTAGTTGCTATACGTTTTTCTATGCGTCTCTGCTCTTTGCGGCCGTGCAGTTTGTTTATCTCCGCTTCTTCGACCATGGCGCTTTCATGGCTATGCTCGGCGCGTCGATCAAGACGATGGAGGATGTCTACCGCCAAGAAGGTGCCGCTGCCTTGCAGGCTGTGGAGCAGATGAAGCAGACCATCGGCATGGTGGGACAGCTCTCGCCCTTGCAGCTGACCTTCGTCGTCATGATGGACAACCTCTTCATAGGCGCGCTGCTCAGCCTGCCCATTGCGCTGGCGTGCCGGACAAAGGCTTACATGCCCACCAACGGACAAGAGAACCACGGACAACACGAGCACGCTGAATAGCACCAAGCAAAACACTTACCAACCACCTAAAAAAGAAAGAAACATCATCATGGATATATCTGTTGTAGTACCCCTTTTCAATGAGGCAGAATCGCTGCCGGAACTGCACGCCTGGATCCAGCGCGTCATGCAAGCCAACAACTTCTCTTACGAGATCATCTTTGTCAACGACGGTTCCACCGACCACTCCTGGGACGTCATCGAGGAGCTGTCGAAGAAGGACGGCAACGTCAAGGCTATCAAGTTCCGGCGCAACTACGGTAAGAGCCCGGCTCTCTACTGCGGTTTTAAGAAGGCTCAGGGCAATGTGGTCATCACCATGGACGCTGACCTCCAGGACTCGCCCGACGAGATCCCGGGCCTCTACCACATGATCAAGGATGAAGGCTATGACCTCGTTTCGGGCTACAAGCAGAAACGCTACGACCCGCTGTCGAAGACAATTCCCACGAAGCTCTTCAACGCTACGGCGCGCAAGATCTCGGGTATCCACAATCTCCATGACTTCAACTGCGGACTGAAGGCATACCGCCGCGACGTAGTGAAGAATATTGAGGTCTATGGAGAGATGCACCGCTATATCCCATATCTGGCCAAGAACGCCGGATTCACCAAGATCGGAGAGAAAGTCGTGCACCATCAGGCCCGTAAATACGGTCACTCGAAGTTCGGCATCAACCGTTTCTTCAATGGTTATCTCGATTTGCTGACGCTGTGGTTTCTCACCAACTTTGGCAAGAAACCGATGCATGTCTTTGGTTTCATCGGCAGCATCGTCTTTTTCATCGGCTTCCTCTCGCTCTGCTGGCTCTTCGGTGAGAAGATCTATAACCTCTGCAACGGTGTCTATGGCGATCTGCTCAGCCAGCACGCCTCGTTCTTCGTGGCGCTCACGGCACTCATCCTCGGCTCGCAGTTCTTCCTCGCCGGCTTCATCGGTGATCTGATCAGCAGGCAAAACCCAAGCAGGAATGACTATCAGATTGAGAAGGAAATAGATTAAAAGGCCCTCTAACTCTAGACTCTCTCTAGCTCTCCCTAAGAGGGAGAGAATTGCAATACCCGGCAACAATAATAATAACATTGGCATCAACAAATATGCAAAATAACAACCATCCTTCCAACGGCTCTTTTCGATGGGCATTTCTCTCCCTTTTAGGGAGAGCTAGAGAGGGTCTACTCTTTCTTCCTCTCTTTCTTTTGCTCTTCCTCGCCTCTTGCTCCTCCGTTGACTGCCCTCTTAACAACACGGTGTATGCCAACTATAAGCTCATGGGCAAGGTAACGACGCTGCCCGACACGCTCACCATCTGGACCAGCCGCAACGATGGCAACGATACCATACTCATCAACCAACAAGTCAACACCGACAGCTTCACGCTGCCCGTGAGCTACGCCCGTGACCGCGACATCCTCTACCTCCGTACCAACCACACCATGGACACGGTGACCATCGACAAGACCAACATCCCGCACTTTGAGTCCGTGGACTGTGGCATGAACTATTTCCATGAGGTCAAAGGCATACACTACACACGCAATGCCATTGACTCCATCACCATCCAAAACCGCGATATCACCTATGATGCATCCAAGAAGCATTTCTATGTATATTTTAAGGAGTATCGTTATTAGTCTCTTGATGCTCCTCGCTCCCGCCGTCTACGGTCAGAAGAAGGCGATGCAGAAGCAGCCGCAACAGCCACGCCACCTCTCCAAAGAGGAGCAGGAAGCCCTGCGGCGCAAGGAGATCGATGACTCCATACCCTTCTTCCGTGGCGTACAGGTTAAAGTCGATGCCATCGGACTCGTTCAGAAGGCCGTTTCGGACTACGGACAGTACGAGGCCGGCGTGCGCGTGAACTTCAAGGATAAGTATTTTCCCGTCGTGGAGTTTGGTCTTGGTAAGGCTGACCACCGCGAGGTGACGACGGCAATCAGCTATCACACCTCCGCACCTTACGCCAAGATTGGTATGGACTTCAACATCATGAAGAACAAGCACGACATCTACCGTACCTATATCGGTGCCCGCGTTGCCGGTACTTCCTTTAAATACGATGTCGACAATCCCGCCATCATCGATCCTGTCTACGGCGGCAACCATCCGGTGCACGAAGAGGGCGTGAAAGCCAAGTACACATGGATGGAAGCACTGGCGGGCATCGACGCGAAGATCTACGGGCCGATACACCTCGGCTGGAGCGTACGCTACTACCGCCGACTCTCCCACGACGACGGGCCGCTGGGCAACGTCTGGTATGTGCCGGGCTTCGGAAAGCAAGCCTCCACACGCATCGGTGGCACCTTCGACATCATTGTGGAACTTTGATCCTATGACCTATGAAGAAAAAGAATGTCCTGAAAATCATCTTCCTTGCCGTTCTCGTCGTGGGCACGGTGCTGATCATCATGCAGCAGCGCAACACGCCTTATCAGCACGATACGGGTTTTGTCTTCGGCACGGAATACCATATCACCTATCAGTCCTCAGACGACTTGCAGCCGGAAATTGACAAGGCGTTGGCACAAGTTGACACAGCACTCTCGCCTTTCAATAAGCAGTCGGTGATCACGCAGGTCAACAACAACCGGCCGGTGAAGCTCAGCGAGATGTTTACTGAGGTGTTCAGCAAGGCCGAGTCCATCTCGCGTGAGACCGACGGTGCCTTCGACATCACTGTGGCACCGCTCGTCAACGCGTGGGGCTTCGGCTTTAAGTCGGGTGTGCATCCCTCGCGCCATATCGTCGACTCGTTGCGGCAGTTTGTAGGCTATAAGAAGGTGGCACTCGTCGACGGCCGCATCGTCAAGAAGGATCCGCGACTGATGCTCGACTGCTCGGGCATCGCCAAGGGCTACGGCGTCGACGTGGTGGCGAAACTCCTACGCGACAAGGGTGTCGAGAACTTCATGGTGGAGATCGGCGGCGAGATCGTCACGAGTGGCATCAGTGAGAAACGACTACCCTGGAAGATAGGAGTTACAAAGCCTACCGACGACGCTACGCAAACCAACCAGGAGCTGCAGACGGTGCTCAACGTCACGGACAAAGCCATGGCAACAAGCGGCAACTATCGCAACTTCTATTATAAAGGCGGCAAGAAATACGCTCATACCATCGACCCGAAGACGGGCTATCCCGTGCAGCACAACATCCTGTCGTCGACTGTGCTGGCCAGTGACTGCGCCACAGCCGATGCCTATGCCACCGCGTTTATGGTCACAGGACTGAAAGGTGCGCAGGCGATTCTCCGCAAGCATCCTGAGCTGATGGTCTACTTTATCTACGACGATGGCAAGGGGCACAACCAGGTGTGGTACTCGCCCTCGATGAAAAAGGCCATCGCGGAATAAAACTGTCGTGACGCATGGCCGCTGAAATCTTCAAGACGCTCGTCAGCTTTCCGCTCTTCATCGGCATGGGACGGGAAGAGCTGGAGACTATCGTGGCGAAGACGAAACTCTCCTTCCACACGATGCGCGAGGGAGAGGTCATCGTCGACACGACGACACGCAGCGGTATGCTCGTCATGCTCACCGACGGTACGGCTGTGGCTACGTCCTACTCCGATGATAAAGCCTATTGGGTGGAGGAAGACATCAACGGCCCCGTGCTCGTGCAACCGGAATATGTCTTCGGACTGGCACAGCGCTTTTCTCAGTTATGGAAAGCGAAGACCACCTGCCATCTCATCACGCTCGACAAGCAGGAGATTCTCAAGCTCAGCGACAACTCGCTCATCTTCCGTCTCAACCTCCTGAACCTGCTCTCCACGCAGGTGCAGAAGCGGCAAGCACTCTTCTGGCGTGCCGCGCCACACTCCGACGAGGAGTTCCTTCGCCGTTTCTTCCTGGTGCATTCGATACGCCCGGCCGGCAGGAAGGTTCTCCACATCAAGCTCACAAGAATAGAAAAAGAGCTGAACATCGACCGTCGCCGCCTGTCTGCCGTTCTCCGACAATGGGAGCGGGCCAACCTTGTGATATGGACTCGTGGCTGCATCTTCATTCCGGCACTGGAGAAGATCATCAACCGGTAAGCATGGACTTATGGTGCCACATGGCCGACGGAAGAGATGTTGTCTGCAACCTTATTAGAACGGGTAACCGATGGCGAAGTGAAGGCTCTGACTGTCGCGGAACGAGCCGACGTTGTAGAAGCCGCTCTTGTAGGGCACATGCAAGCCGACGCCCCAGTCCACACGGATGACCAGGAAGTCCATGTCGTAGCGCAGGCCAACGCCCGTGCCGAGTGCCATCTCCTTGAGGAGGTTCTTCGGTTCGAAATGTCCGCCGCTGCGGTCGTCCTTGTGCAGCGACCACACGTTGCCTGCATCAAGAAACATCGCACCATAGAGGTTGCCGAACAGCCGCGGACGGTATTCTAGGTTGCCCAAGAGCTTCAAGTCGCCCGTCTGGTCGAGATAGTTATTCGTTGCTGACTCAGCGTTGTGGTAGCTTCCCGGTCCTATGCTGCGCACGGTGAAGGCACGGATGCTGTTGGCACCACCGACATAGAACTGCTCGCTGTAGGGCGCCTCGCCCGAGTTGCCGTAAGCCCACAGCATACCCAAGTCGCCGTGCGCCACGAGACTGCTGTGCTCCGTCAGTTGCCACGTCTTCACCAGCTCTGTTTCCAATTTGAAGAACTGAGCGTATGGATTCTTGAATAGCTCCTTATTTTTCTTGCTCCATTTGTTTCCGGCCACCATCTCGCCAAGGGACAGAATGTTGCCGCTCTCGCTGACCGTGGTCTGCCACCACAGCGGATTGCGGTAGGTCTTCGGACTCGTGTAGGTGTAGACATACTGCATCTTCGGGATGAACTGGTCGCGCATGGTGTAGGCCAGATAAGGATTGGCGGTGAGCACCGAGTCGAAGGCTGCCGTGCGCCGCTTCATATATTCATAGGAGAACGATAGGGGAGTGTACTGGTGTTTGCTCGTCGGTGACGTCTGGAGGTTGTAAGTCCACTCACCCGACACGATGCGGCGCTTAAAGAATCCCGCACGGTTGAGGATGTCGGTCGAGAACTTCAGCGTTGTCGACGGCGTGGAGAAGAAGCCGATGCGGCGGAAGTGGTTGAAGAGCTTCTTGCGGAAATACGAGACGTAAGGGATGACCATACGCGGCAGTTGCAGCGAGACATCCGCACCATACTCATAGCTGTTGAACTTCGACGCGTTGCCTTCTCCGTGGTGTGCCGTCTGCCACTCATAGTTGCCCTTGATCTTCAGGTCGAGGAGCTCGCCGCCGCGGAATGCGTTGCGCCGCGTGATGCCGAGCACAGCGCCCGGTCCGATGCGGTTGTTGGTCTTTCCGGTGACGTTGCCTTCCAAGTAGATGTCGTAAGGCTTGTCAAAGACCAGGTTCATGTGCATGTCGAGTGTGTCGGCACGCCCTGTGGTGTCGCGTGGCGAGAAGTTGACGTCGACGGTGCTGAACAGTCCCGTTGAGGACAGGTTGCTGATACCGGCTTGATATTCAGAATAGTTGTAGAGCTGGCGGGGGAAGAGACGGTTGGCGCTGAGGATGACGGGCACGCGCAGTGGCGAGTGCTTGCCATTGTATCGCATGGTGATGTCGCGTCGCGTCTCGCTGTTCATGAGGCTGTCGCCATAGCTTTTGTGCAAGTCGATGTTGATCTTTCCGATGGTCCATTTGCGCTCCGCCACGCTTGGCGTCTGCTCGGCGAGTTGCAGTTTCAACAGCACTTTTCCCGGTTGCGAGACGCTGTCGACGAGCCACGAGGCATAGGACGGCTGATAGTAGAAGAAGCCGTTGTTGCGCAGCAGGGTGCTCACGCGTCGGCGCTCGGCGTCGAGGGTGTTCACGTCAAAGGCGTCGCCCTCGCGGATTCTTGCCTCGGCTGTGGTCGCCATGATGAGGCTGTCGGCCTGAGACGGGAAGCCCTGATAGCTGAGCGAGTCCACCGTCCACAGCGGTCCCATGTCTACGGTGTATTTGATCTTGGCCTTTTTCGGGTTGTGCTGCTTGATGATGTCATATCCCACCTTGCCGTGGAAGTAGCCGTGGGCGCGCAGCACCTCCTGCGCCACCGAGGCGCGCAGGGCAGGGTTGACCCAGCTGAGCAGCACCGGACGGGAGCCGAAGGAGGATAGCATCCATTTCGAGAAACCGTCATCGCTGCCGACAAAGGCGTTCCAGACCCACAGTCCCACCTGAAAGGGCGATCTGACCGAACTGCTGCCGAAGAGAGCACCGTTGGGGGCTGTGGCCAGGGCAGCGTCTATTTCCGCTTGCGTGCTGGTGAAATGCGTGTCGTGCACGGACGCGATATAGTCGGTTTTGGCCAGTCCCGTGAAGAGCTGGTCACCGTCGGGGATGCTTCGGGTGGTCGAGCAGGCGGTGACGAGTACCGTCGTCAGCGCCAACATCAGCGTTTTTGCGAGTCGAGTGATATGCGTGTATGTCATGGATTGAAATTGCTATATATATAAGGTGTCAGTTGTCGAGCGAGTCTTTTTTCTCTTTGCCAAACAGGTCGCTGAGGCCGCTGAACTTTCTCTTCCACAGGAAGCCGCCGCCGAACTTGCTCACGTTGCCCTCCAGCCAGTCATAGCTGTCGCGGACGTAGAACAGGTTGAGATATTTGTTCGAGGTGGGACTGAGCCGGTATTCCAGCGTCACATTGTCGAAGAAAGTCTGATCCTGCTGTGGCGACACGTCGGCACCGGTCGACAGCTTGCCGCCGATGGAGACGCGCAGCCGGTTGTTCCAGAAGCGCTTGGCAAACTTAAACGAGTAGTCGGTGTGGAGTGCGCCCTGCGAGTTGAAAGAGTTCTCCACGCCCACGCTGACGTCGAGCGATCGCAGGGCTTTGCCGGAGATCTGGTTGATCTGACTGTTGAGGAAGGCACTCAGTGCCGAGTTCATGGTGAAGTTGCTCATGTTGCCGTCGGCGAGATACATGCCTGTGGTGAGCATGGTAACGGCGAGCTTGCCGCGCTCCTCCTTCGACATGGATTGCAGCTGGTTGTGGATCGTCATGTCCTCGGGTGCGTCGATGGTGAACTCCAGTCCCATGTCCTGCAAGGTCTTCGTGACCACGACGCCGCAGTTGAACGTGACCATACGTCCCTCGCCAGCCTCGCTGCCCACGGCCGACTTGGTCTGTTCGGTTGCCGTGATGTTGAGCGTCGGATTCATCGGGTCGCCGGTGAAGGCGATGTAGCTGCCGTCCTGGATGGTGAAGGTCTTCAGTGGGATGACGGGAAGTGAGTATTTCATCTCGCCCGAGCCGATGGTGTAGCGTCCGCGGAGGATGACGCCGTCGGCGATGTTGTATTGCATGCGCATGTCGCCGCCGCCGATGACGTCGACATAGTTGGAGTGGTCGGCATTGAGATAGGCGTCGACGTGCGCGCCGTCGTCGATGTGGATGTTCAAGTCCACGTTCAGACCCGTGAGCGGCGGCCGGCTGACTTCGTCATTGATGGTGTCACTGAAGTTGGTAAACTGCGCGAGTCCGTCGAGTTGGTTGTCGGTGGAGAGCGGAGTGTCCTTCAGATTGTATTTCAGGTCGGTGGTGCCGAGCACGTCGGTGCGTCCACGTACCTTGAGATTGTCGAGCAGTCCTGTCATCGTACCATAGAAGTTGACGTAGGCCTTGCCGTAGACTTCGGAGCGGCTGGTCTCCTTGGCGTCTACGAGCAGCAGGTTGGTGCCGCGCATCTGTACGTTGAGCCGCATGGCGTCGAGGTCGCTGAAGTCAAAGGAGCCCTTGACGTTGAGCGGCTGGTCGTTGTGGGCAAAGACCTCGAAGTTCTCAAAGAGCAGCTTGCTGTCCTTGAACGTCACGGGGTCTGAGGCGAAGGCAAGCTCCATGCCGTAGGGCTCAGAGAACATGCTGGCCGAGTCGAGGAAGAGCTCTCCGTTGACGACAGGCTTGGTGAGCGAGCCTTTGATGGTCAGGTTGCCGTCGGCAGTACCCTTAAATCCCACGATTTTCTGCGGAATAAAACCGTTGGCCAAGGCCAGCGGCAGGTGGTCGGTGTTGACCTTTGCGTCGAGGTAACCGTTTCCGGCTGCGTTATAGGTACCTGTAAGTGTACCCACCTCGTCGCCGTCGTGGGTGAGGATGCCGTCGACATAGTGGGTGCCGTCGGGCTTCGGCATATAGGTGAACTCCGAGCCTACGTCGCCCATCTCGCAACCCTCATAGACCATGTCCTTCACGTCGACAGCCGAGGACACCGAGAGCTGTTCGGGTGTCTGGATGAGGTGGAAGTCGCCGTTGAGGATTCCCGAAATATTCGGCATGTAGGGGATGATGGACAGTGCCTCGCCGAGGTTGAGCTGATGCGTGGAGACGGTGATGTCCTGCAGAGCTTCGGTGTTTTCGTCGTTGGTGAAGACTTGCAGTCCCATGCCGTCGGCAGCCTTCATCTTCACGTTGGCGCTGACTCGCCGGTTGCCGTCGAGGAAGACATAGTTGCTGTCGTTGACGCTGAACTCCTTGTAGGCCAGTATCGGGTTGTCGCCCGCGAGATGGATGCGTATGCCGTGGTCTAGCATGGCGGCTTCGAGGCTGAGGCGGAGTCTGAGCTTGTCCTTGGCGTCGTAGAGACGTGTGGTGAGCGTCGTACCGCTGCCCTGCAACGTGCCGTCGAGAAGGGCGTTGAAGACATACTTCGGGTTTTTCTTACCGTTGTGCAGCTGCAGGGTGTAGGCCACATTGTCGAGTCCCGACTTGATGCTCAGCCTCATGGTGTCCACCTCCATGCTGTCGTAGACCACAGAGTCGGCTTGCACCGTACCGTTGAGGCCGAGCAGGGGCGAGGAACTCATGTTCATCTGCAGGTTGTGGAGGTCGTAGCCAAAATGCTTCAATACGCGGTAGACGATATTCTCGCTGCCCGCCGAGAGCTGGATGCGCAGATCGGGGAGCAGCCGGCGCAGGCGTGCCTCGTCGATATACTTGTTGGTCATCTGCCGCTGCAGTTCTGTCACGAGGGCATTGCCGTGCTTGATGAGTCGTTCATAGCTGCCTCTGCCATCCATGTTGAGGTGGAAGTCGCCGCAGTCCACGATGGCGTGGGTGGTGTCGCGCGTGGTGAGTATGTCGAGCATCACCTCCTGCGGGCGATAGTGGCGGTTGCCCTCGCTGAGTGTGATGTCGCTGAACATGCCCTCGATGTCGTGATGCTGTTTCAAGTCTGAGCGTATGTCGACGTGCCCGCAGAGTCCGAGGGTGATCGGCTTGTCGGCGAGATGCAGGGCGTAGAGGTCGGCGTGGGCGAGATCGCAGGCGACCGTGCCGATAAACGCGTGGCGGTTGAGCTGGGCGTTGATGCCGACGAGACCCTTGAATAGCGGGTTGACGCTGTTGACGTGGGCTTCTACACGGCCGCCGCGGATGTTTGCCGTGGCCTTGATGCCGCTGAGGTTATAGCCGGAGTAAGCGAACTGCAGACTGTGAATCTCGGCCTTCACGCGGGTGCGGGGCGAGAAGAGGTCGGTGCCCGTGCCGTTGGCGGCCAGCGTGCCGGTGAAGGGATGCAGGCCCTGGCGGGGGAGGAAGTGGTTGAGTGGGAAGCGGCGTGCACGCAGATGGGCTTTATAGGCCAGTGCGCCACGGGTGTCTATGGCTGCCTGACCGCTGAGCGAACCGCCGCCCTGCGTGGCGATGAATGTCGAGGCATAGCGCGGTCCGTTGACCTTGACGCGTCCGCGGAAGCCGATGCCATTGGGCAGGGCGACCGTCTTGGGCAGTGCGCTGCCAAGTATTCGCTTCACGGGTTTGAGGTCGAAAGTGTGGGCTTTGACGTTGAGGTCGGCCGTGATGCGTTTCGGGTCGGTCAAGTTGCTCAGGAAACCGTCGGCCGAGAGGCGCAGCAGGGTGGGGACGGCGAGGCTGATCGCGTCGAGATGCAGCCGCCGGAGGTTGCCGCCGAAGCTGCCGTTGACGATCAGCGGCTGTCGGGGCAGGTTGTTGAGTAGCTGACGTGGCATGTATGGTCCGGCGAGGAGCCTGATGTCGCTCATGCCCACGTGGCCGTGGACGGTGGCGCGGAGGCTTCCCGGCAGGCTGTCGGCAAAGGCGTTCATGTCCATGGCAAAGGCCAGGCGCAGCTGCGAGCCCGGTGTCTCAAGGCTCAGTCCGGGCAGTTCGAGGCGTGTGCTGTCCATGCGGAAGGGTCCTTGCAGCTTGTCGACGGTCAGACCGCTCTTTTCGTGAAAGGCAGCCTGACGGATGATGAGGTTGATCTTGGAGTCGCAATAATAAAAGGAGTCGGCCTTGAGGTTGAGTTCCGAGAGTGCGAGATGGTTGAAGTCCAGGCCCTTCGTCTTCTTGACAAAGTTCTGGTCCATGGCCAGCGCGCCCGTCTGCCAGTCGAGATGGCCGACGGTATAGAGACTCTTGAACAGGTCGAGATAGGCTTGCCGCGCGTCGAGACTGCCCATGAGGGCGTGGATGGCGAGCGTGTCGCCGGGCAGGTGCAGGGCAAAGGCGGTGTTGCGGGCCTTGAGCCGATTGATGGCGATCTTCCAGTAGTTGGTGCTCGGCGTGGTGTCGGGCGGTACGGTGTCGCTGAGCGCGATGTCGATGTTGGCGTTGTCGAGCAGGCAGTGGTTGACGTTGACATGCTCTTTGCCGAGGTCGATGCCGTGGGCTTTGAGCGTCAGCGTGCCCACCTTGCCCTTGATGCGGCATTTGGGGATGAAGTGTGTGGTGTTGACCTGCATGTCGCGGAAGGAGAGCTCGTCGACCATGACCTGCTTTCTCAGCAGAGGCCAGAGCTGCACGTCGGCGACGGTGCGATGGATATGTGCCACAGTGTCCGTCACGCCGCGCAGCGAGTCGTTGGGCTCAAGCACCTTCACCTCGTCGAGGGCGAGATCCAACGGCCATGCCAAGCGCACGTGTCCCACGCTGATCTGCATCTTCATCTTGTCTGATGCATAGCGTGTGACCTGCCCTACCGCCCAGTTCTGAAACGGTGGGAAGTAGAAGAGCAGGCAGAGTATGATGATCAGCAATACGGGAATGCCTACGGCAATGCCCGCCCACTTGAGGTATTTCTTCATGCTATATGTTCCAAATGTCTTCTATACCATGCAAAGTAACGAAAAAATAGTGAGAAAAGCAAATCTATCAGCTAAATTCTATCTTGTGTTTTTTTGCTGCGCTGTTCTTTGCTTTTCTATATTGCCAATGTCTGCTCATAGATGTTGGTGATTTGTATAAATGAAGATGCCCCAAGGACTCACTTGCGTGAACCCTTGGGGCATCTTATGTTCACTCAGGCCTGCATCCTTCTGTGTGTGTAGGCTTGAGGCGCTTTCTCTTTTTTACTGTGGAAATCCTTGGTTAGGCGCAGCCATAGGATCCGCCCTTCATCAGGGCATCTCCGTAAGCGTTCATGCACTCCAAGTAATTCTCCCAAACTTTCTTCAAAGTCATCTTAATGTTATCCATAAACTTTTTCATCTTTTTTCCTTTCTTACTTTAAAAGGTTACACAATCTGTTAACTAACTCTCATGTCGGGAGCCTCACGGTTCCCATTCTTCAATGTTGTTATCCTGTATCTTAATACCTGACCGATACCTACGTTATCCTGTATCTTGATACCTTGTTTATCTTAAACCTTTATATTGTTTTCGTCTTATGACACTGCAAAGTTACGACCATTTCCCCATACTGGCAACTTAAAAGTGTAAAAAATCACTTTTTGTAGGCGCATTTTGACGTGGGTCAAAAGTTGTCAGTCGATTGCTTGATACAAGTCAAATGTTGTCAGCACACTCTTTGCCGTATTGACGAGATTTGTCCTGTTTGTAACATAAATGCAATATATGCTTGTCTCTTTTTCCTATTTTGCAGTCTTCTTCTCTCTTGAGAGCACCAAGAGGATGACGGCGGAGAGGATGAGGACGATACCGATGGCCAGGCGTAAGGTGAAGCTCTCGCCAAAGATGCACACGCCGATGCACACGGCGGTGACAGGTTCTACGGCTCCCATGATGGCAGTCGGTGTGCTGCCAATATGTTCGATGGCAATGTTGATGAAGTAGAGACTTAGCACGGTGGGAAGCAGGGCAAGCTGCAGGGCCGACGCCCATTCCAACGGTGTACGCAGCGGTTCGAGCGGCTCACCTATAAATAAGGTGTAGACGAGTAGGGCAAGGAGGCCGAAGAAGACGATCCAGAAGGTGAACTTCACGGGCGAGAGCTTGGTGTGGGTTTGGTTGACACCGATGATGTAGAAAGCGTAGAGCAGTGAGGAGAGGATGACGAGAGATACGCCGACGGTGCTGAGCGTCACGCCGCCTTTGCCGTGATAGAGTAGGGCAATGCCGCTGACCGCCATGAGGATGCACAGCGTGGTGCTCCATGTCATGTGCTCGTGGTAAAAGACGACCATCAGCACGGCCACCATAATGGGATAGCTGAAGAGAATTGTGCTCGACACACCGGCATCCATATAGCGGAAACTCAGGTAGAGCGTGGCGGAGGACATCGACATCAGCGTGCCGAGGATGGCCAGACGGATGGCTGTGCCCCAACTGATGGTCAGCGACTCACGCTTGGCAACCATCCAGATGAGGAACATCAGGGTGGCGAAAGCATAGCGGTAGACAAGTACCGACGACGGATTCATGCCGTCGGCATAGAGTTGCAGGGTACCCAGGGGGTTGGTACCGTAGAAGATGGCGGCTAAGAGAGCTGCCGCAAAGCCTTTTAGTTTCATTGTTGAATGATGAATGGTGAATAGAGAGGGCAACACAGTGGGGGGATAAGGCACTGCGAGAGGGCCGCTGCACAACAGCGGCATACCGAACCGAGCGAACTCGACGAAACAAGGGATGAACGCCCTATGCCCCCTTGAAGCATATTGCTCTCCCTCTCCTTGGGAGAGGGGGCGGGGGGATGAGGCCTCTATACGTGCATCAGGTCGCTCATGATCGTGTTGCTCAGCAAGATGCCTTGACGGGTGAGGTGGAGGTGATGGCCGGTGATGGCCAGCATCTGCTTGTCGAGGAAGGGCTGGGCTTGGGCGAGGAGATAGGAGCGATAGGGAGGCGAGAGCCTGTCGAGGTCGAGGCCTTCCCGTGTGCGCAGGGCCGTGGTGATGAGGTCGTCGTAGTGAGTGCTCTCATCGATGGACTCCTCGGTATAGGGCAGTCGCCCGGCCTCGATGGCCGTGATGTACTGTTTGAGATCGGCGACCGCCCAATGGCGGGAATGGCCGTCGTAGCTGTGGGCCGCCGCGCCGAGTCCGATATATGGGATGTCATGCCAGTAGCTGCTGTTGTGGCGGCTGCGATAGGACGAAGGGCGGTGCAGAGCCTTGTCATCGTCTGACAGTTTGGCAAAGTTGCTGATCTCGTAGTGCTCGTAGCCAGCCTTGGAGAGTCGGTCGATAAGCGTGTCGTACATGCTGATGCTCAGTTCTTCGTCGATCTCACTGACCTTGCCTTGCTCCAACATACGGTAGAGTGGTGTGCCCTCCTCGTACATCAGTCCGTAGGCAGAGAGATGCTCGGGCTGTAGGCGAAGGGCGTGGTCGATGTCGTGTTGCCAGTCGTCCATGGTCTCATTCGGGAAGCCAAACATCAAGTCGAGGCTGATGTTGCGGATGCCGTCGGCGCGCAGGATGTCGAACGCGCGGTTTACCTCCTCTGCGGTATGGCGGCGGTGGAGCAGTCGCAGACGGTTTTCGTCGAAGGTCTGGGCACCCATGCTCACGCGGTTGACAGGCAGATCACGGAACATCGAGGGGGAGATGTCGTCGGGATTGCACTCCATCGTCACCTCCGCGTCAGTGGCAACGGGGTACACCTTATATATATAGGTGAACAGCCGCAGCAGGTCGTCGTGGCTCAGCTGACTGGGTGTGCCGCCACCGAGATAGATCGTCTCAATGGGCGGATGTTTTTTTTGCAAGCTCATCTCCCGGCATAGTGCATCGACATAGCGCGACCTCAACTCCAGCATTGTCGTGGAGTAGAAGCCGCAGTAGATGCACCGCGAGGCACAAAAAGGAATGTGAACGTATAGTCCCGCCATGATACACTCTTGGTTATTTACGACTGCAAAATTACTAATAAGTTTTAAAAAATAGCCCATAAATGATAGTTTGATTTGCAACCTATTGTTTTTTTTCCTATCTTTAGCCACGAATTAGCGGGCACAACCCCGTTTACCTTGACCGAGACATTTATCTAACAACTTTAAACCCTTTTGATATGAGAGTATATCAGACAGACGAAATCAAGAACATTGCCCTGCTGGGCAGTGCGGGAAGCGGCAAGACCACCCTTGCCGAGAGTATGCTTTATGAAGCCGGCGTCATCAAGCGGCGTGGTACAGTGGAAGGGAAGAACACTGTGAGCGATTACTTCCCTGTAGAGCTTGAGTATGGTTACTCCGTCTTCCCCACCGTGTTTCATGTGGAATGGAACAATAAGAAACTCAATATCATCGACTGCCCGGGTAGTGACGACTTCATCGGCGGAGCCATCACTTCGCTCAATGTCACTGACCAGGCCGTGATTCTCATCAACGGACAGTTTGGTCCGGAGGTGGGTACACAAAACAACTTCCGTTATACCGAAAAGCTGAAGAAGCCCGTCATCTTCCTGATCAACCAGCTCGACTCAGACAAGTGCGACTATGACAACATCATCGAGCAGATGAAGGACATCTACGGCGGCAAGTGCGTGGAGATCCAGTATCCATTGGAGACGGGTCCAAACTTCCACAGCCTGATCGATGTACTCATCATGAAGAAACTCTCTTGGGGACCCGATGGCGGTGAGCCCAAGCGTGAGGAGATTCCTGCTGAGGAAATGGATAAGGCCATGGAACTGCACAAAGCTCTTGTCGAGGCCGCGGCCGAGAACGACGACCAGCTCATGGAGAAGTTTTTCGATACGGAGTCGCTTACCGAGGACGAGATGCGTGAGGGTATCCGTAAGGGACTCGTCACGCGCAGCATCTTCCCCGTGTTCTGCGTCGATGCGCATAAAGATATGGGCGTACAACGACTGATGGAGTTCTTGGGCAATGTGGTGCCGTTTGTCAGCGAGATGCCTAAGGTGCGCAACACGCGCGGCGAAGAGGTGACGCCCGACAGCAATGGCCCGGAGAGCCTCTACTTCTTCAAGAGCGGCATAGAGCCGCATATCGGCGAGGTGTCTTACTTCAAGGTGATGAGTGGAAGTGTCAAGCCGGGCGATGATCTCTTCAATGCTGACCGTGGATCCAAGGAGCGTATGGGACAGATCTATGTCTGTGCCGGTGCCAACCGTATCCCCGTGGATCAGCTCAACGCCGGTGACATCGGCTGTACCGTGAAGCTGAAAGATGTGAAGACGGGCAACACACTCGATGGTAAGGGTACCGAAGAGCGTTTTGACTTCATCAAGTATCCTAACCCGAAGTATAGCCGTGCCGTCAAAGCCAACAACCCGCAAGATACCGAGAAGATGATGGCTGCATTGCTGAAGATGCGCCAGGAAGACCCGACATGGGTGGTGGAGCAGAGCAAAGAACTCCGGCAGACCATCGTGCATGGACAGGGTGAGTTCCACCTGCGCACGCTGAAATGGCGCTTGGAGAACAATGAGAAGATACCCGTGACCTTTGAAGAGCCGAAGATTCCGTATCGTGAGACGATCACCAAGAAGGCAAAGGCTGAATACCGTCATAAGAAACAGAGCGGTGGTGCCGGACAGTTTGGTGAGGTGCATCTCATCGTGGAGCCTTATGCAGAGGGAATGCCTGATCCCGTGAGCTATAACTTCGGCGGTCAGGAGTTCAAGATGAACATCAAACAGAAGGAAGAGCGCGACCTGCCATGGGGCGGAAAGCTGGTATTTATCAACTCCGTTGTCGGTGGTGCCATCGACCTGCGTTTCATGCCTGCCATCCTCAAGGGTGTGATGGACTGCATGGAGCACGGTCCGTTGACAGGCAGCTATGCGCGCGACGTGCGTGTGGTGGTCTACGATGGTAAGATGCATCCAGTCGACTCCAACGAGCTCAGCTTCACGTTGGCAGCGCGTCATGCATTCTCTATGGCTTTCAAGGAGGCCGGCCCGAAGATTCTGGAGCCGATTTATGACTTGGAAGTCTACGTGCCGAGTGACTACATGGGTGATGTGATGAGCGACCTGCAAGGCCGTCGTGCCATCATCATGGGTATGGATGCTGAGGCAGGCTATCAGAAACTCAGTGCCAAGATACCTTTGAAGGAACTGTCGAACTATAGTGTGGCACTCAGCTCACTGACTGGTGGCCGCGCCAGCTTCACCACGAAGTTCGCAAGCTACGAGCTCGTGCCGAACGACATCCAGCAGAAGCTCATTGCCGCTCATGAGGCAGAGGCTACCGCTGAGGAATAGTCTACTTTTTCCATTTGAAGTTAATATACAAGAGAGAGGGTCCCAAGCCGTTGATGGCCTGGGGCCTTTTCGTGTGACCGATGCTAACCTTTTATACCTATATCAATACCATATTCAATAGGTTCTCTTCTTAGTTTATGAGCAAAGGCAGGGAACACTTCACATCGATAGACCTATTTCTCCTAATAAAGTTGAATTAGGGATGGCAACAAACAAAAGAAAACACATGGAATTGCAGAATTCAGAATTTTGCATTACCTTTGTAACAACAATCAAAAGAGGGTGAGCTGTATCGCAGGAAATGCGCAGAACGCAAATCCTCTAATCGTAACTACATATATATCATAATGAGTGTCAATATCAATAGAAACGGTCTGAAGCGAGTAGTCATCGTTGGTGGCGGCTTAGGAGGCCTGCGGCTTGCCAATCAACTCAAGGACAGCAACCTGCAAGTAGTACTCATCGACAAGAACAACTACCATCAGTTTCCCCCACTGATCTATCAGGTGGCTTCGGCCGGACTTGCTCCCAGTTCCATCTCCTTCCCCTTCCGACAGATATTCCGCAAGCGCAAGAACTTCTATTTCCGCATGGCTGAAGCCCGTGCGGTGTTCCCCGATAAGAAGATTCTACAGACTTCCATCGGTAAGATCGACTACGATTACCTCGTTTTTGCGGCCGGAGCAACGACGAACTTCTTTGGCAACAAGAACGTGGAAGAGTGGTCTATTCCCATGCGTACACTGTCTGAGGCCATGGGGCTGCGCAATGCACTGCTCTCAAACTTGGAGCGTGCACTGACCTGCGCCACGGAGGAAGAGCGACAGGAACTGCTCAACGTCGTCATCGTAGGCGGTGGTGCTACCGGTGTGGAGATTGCCGGCGCCATCTCGGAGATGAAGCGCTATGTCATCCCCTACGATTATCCCGACATGGACGCATCGCACATGCACATCTATCTGCTTGAAGCCGGAGACCGTCTCTTGGCAGGTATGTCGCAAGAAGCATCGGAGAAGGCTCTCGAATATTTAAGAGGCATGGGCGTCGACGTGCAGTTTGGAAAGATGGTGACCGACTACCGCGACTATCGCATCATCATCAAAGACGGCACATCGATCGCCACACGCACCTTCCTTTGGGTTTCCGGTATCCGTGCCCAGCCGATCACGGGCATCGAAGGCGACAAGCTCGGACGTGGCTTCCGCATTCTTGTCGATGGCTGCAACCGTGTGCGTGGCTACGACAACATCTTTGCCATCGGCGACCAGTGCCTGATGACTGCCGATCCCGCCTATCCCAAAGGCCATCCGCAGTTGGCGCAGGTAGCTATCCAGCAGGCTACCCAACTCGCCGAAAACCTCAAAAGACTGTCTCACCACGACACGGACCTCAAGCCCTTCCACTACAACGACCTTGGCTCAATGGCCACCGTTGGCCGCAACAAGGCCGTCGCCGACCTGGGCAAGGTACGCACACAGGGATTCATAGCATGGGTGCTATGGCTCATCGTTCACCTTCGCTCCATCTTAGGTGTGCGCAACAAGCTGATGGTGATGCTCAGTTGGGCATGGCAATACTTCAGTTACAACGTCTCTATCCGCACGATCGTCTATGCCACCAAGCCCAAGATGATCCGCGAACGCATCAAGCGAGAGCAGACGACGCACCTGGGAGAGGATCTAAAGCCTCACCCCCAGCCCCTCTCCCAAGGAGAGGGGAGTGATTACTCTGACAAAACCCTATAGACACCTTTTGCTTATCGAAGTAACTGGTTGTAGACTATGAGCCTCACCCCCACCCCCTCTCCGAAGGAGAGGGGAGTAATCACTCTGGCGAAACCCTAAAGACACCTTTTGCTTATCGAAGTAACTGGTTGTAGACTCTTTAATAAAGAGAAGAAGATACATACAAAAAGACGAAGAGGGTGTATCAAAATTCTGATTCATCCTCTTTGACTTTCACAAGCCGGGGCTTTGTCATATCACAAAAATTTAGTATCTTTGTGATATAAACGAATTACATGGCAAAAATACACTTTCTTGATTACAATCCCAAACAAATTATCCTTTTTCCTCAACGTCTTGACAAAGATATTGCAACAAACGTTTATACAGAAATTTAGCAAGATTTTCAACGCTTGTTTTTACTGCCTTACAAATGATTATTCGCTGCGTAGATTTTAATCATTCCCTGCGTAGCGAACGATCTTTTTCTATAGCGTTACAACATTGGGAACATAGCTTCGCCCCCAAAAGAACATAGCTTCGACCCCGCAAGAATGCAGCTTCAAACCCGCAAGAATGCAGCTTCAAACCCAATCAAGGGCAACAGGATCATCGAGGTCAACCACAGTCTTGCCAAATACAGAAAGCAGGCCGCGGAAAGACTTACTTCGGAAGAAGGAATAAAATATAGGGGGAAAAGATGCATAGAGCCAGAGGCCGTCTTCGTACAGATGAAGTACGACATGAACTACAAACGCTTCAGGCACTTCGATATGGACAAGTCAAGATGGACTTTGCCTTCTTTGCGATTGCTTTCAACATAAAGAAAATGAGCTCGAAAATCAACAAAAAAGGCAAGGAAAAGCCTTTTGAAGCCGCTAATACGGCCTATTTCTGCCTACTTGCGGTCCTGACGACTCTAAAAACAACGAAAAATGGAAATTTAACTAAAAAGTCGGCCTAATCCTAATTTTACGACTATCATTGTAAAAGAAAAGAGGATGCACCATAAAACTTAATTATGATACACCCTCTTCGTCTTTTATGCATAGCTATTAGTCGCGAACTCTCATGAAAGCCCCTTTTCAGCCATACTACTCTTCCTCTAACACCTAACTTTCATCCATATAGGCACCGCTTATGAATTGTTTAGCCAACATATCACTCCCCTCTCCCTCGGAGAGGGGTTGGGGGTGAGGCTGTAGAGGGGTTGGGGGTGAGGCTGTAGAGTTGGGGGTGAGGCTCCTTTTCTACCTCTTCACAAACGCCATGAGCTCCTTGCCGAGTGCGTCAGCCTCTTCGGCGGTATGCGCCTCACTGTAGACGCGGATGATCGGCTCAGTGTTGCTCTTGCGCAGGTGCACCCATTTGTCGGGGAAGTCGAGTTTCACGCCGTCGATGTCAGTAACCTGTACGTCAGGCTGAGAAGCGAAGTGCTCCTTCACCTTATTTAATATAGCGTCGATGTCTGTATCAGGCTGCAAGTCCACGCGGTTCTTTGCCATGAAATAGTTCGGGAAAGTGGCGCGCAGCTGACTGGCTTTCATACCCTTCTGCGCCATGCTGCTGAGGAAGAGGCCGATGCCCACGAGGGCATCACGACCGTAGTGGCTCTCGGGGTAGATGACTCCACCATTGCCCTCACCACCGATGACAGCTCCTACCTCCTTCATCTTCGTAGTGACATTCACCTCGCCAACGGCTGCTGCGTAGTATTTGCAGCCATGGCGCTCTGTGACATCACGCAGGGCACGTGTAGAACTCAGGTTGCTCACGGTAGAACCCTTGACATGGTCGAGGATGTAGTCAGCCACTGTCACCAGTGTGTATTCCTCGCCATACATCTTACCATCCTCCTGAATGAATGCCAGACGGTCTACATCAGGGTCAACGACGATACCGAGGTCATACCCGCCATTGGTCACCTCGCTCATGATGCCGCCGAGGTTGCGCTCCAAGGGTTCAGGGTTGTGGGCGAAATCGCCGTTAGCCTCGCCGTTGAGGAACTTATATTCCACACCGAGGGCGTCGAGCAGATGGGGCAGGATGATGCCGCCAACCGAGTTGATCGAGTCTACGCACACCTTGAAGTGAGCCTTCTTGATAGCATCCACGTCCACGAGGTCGAGAGCCAGCACACTGTCGATATGGCGCTGGTTAAAGCTGTCGTCGTGGGTATAGTGTCCGAGATGGTCTACATCAGCGTATTCGAAGTCCTCTTTCTCGGCAATGTCCAGCACGGCATTGCCGTCAGCTTTGGTCAGGAACTCACCCTCGTTGTTGAGCAACTTCAGCGCGTTCCAGTGACGTGGATTGTGGCTGGCCGTGATGATGATGCCGCCGTCAGCACCACTCATGCGCACGGCGAGCTCGGTGGTCGGCGTTGTTGCCAAGCCAATGTCAATCACATCGTAGCCCATGCCCATCAGCGTGCCGCAGACAACGCTGCGGACCATCGGGCCGGAGATGCGGGCGTCACGCCCAACGACAATCTTGTTGGCATTAGACTTTGCGCTGCGACGGATGAACGTAGCGTAAGCGGAAGTGAACTTCACAATGTCCAGGGGATTCAGTGTATCACCTGTGCGGCCGCCAATAGTGCCGCGAATGCCGGAAATAGATTTAATCAGAGTCATATATTGATAATCATCTATGATAGTTTACTGTCGGTTATCGCCCACGCTGGTAGGTGATGTCGTAGAGACAGGGATAGACGCTGGCTGTGGCATAGGCCTGTCCCATGTCATGAGGCACGATAAGCCTCACCTTAGCAATCTCATCGTCTGCATGGATATAGCGGCCTAAGTTGATAAACGTCAGCGGCACGAGCCATCCCTGCGGAACGGTTGTCGAACCATTTCCATAGGCGCGATACATCAGACTGCTCTTGTCAAACGATCCACGGAAGGTGCCGGAATAGTTTTCCACACTCATCTTATCAAACGTCTGAGAAACGCTCGGGAAAAGAACATTGCTCAACTGGATGCTGTCGGTTAGCAGGTTACGCTCGGTGAAGCGGCACAGGACAGTTTCACTCTCGCCATAAGCCAAAGGCTTACCGGAGCCACGTCGCACGATCTGCATATAAACGCCGGAGGACTCAAAGAGCACCCATTCGTTCTTATTCACGTCGGTCGTCGTATCCTTCAAGAACTCGTCCTCTGAGATCACAGTCACTGCCGAGTCAGCGATATACTTGTTGATAGCTGATCTCTCACGCTTCTTCTGGTCAGCATAAGTCTCCTCATCATGGCAGGAGGCGACCATCATCAAGCCTATCAGCATCAGGCACAAAAAGCCCAGTTTCCTCATTGTCTGTCTATTGTTATTGTTGATTAATATTACAAAGGTAGCAAAAAAAGGCTGGATAGTACTGATATAGAGGAATAAAAAACATTAAATGCCTTCATCAGCCTTTGAGTTGCTCACTATAATACGCGAAGGCCTCGCGTGTGATCTTCTCTGCCTCCTCGATCGAGCAGTCGAGATGCCCGCCGCTGGCGTTGAAGTGTCCGCCACCATTGAAGAAGCGGCGTGCCATGTCCTCCACCGAAAAATCGTCGACAGAGCGCAGACTCACCCAGATCTTGTTGTCGATGCGGTCGTCCTCACGCAGCGAGATGCTGACCTTCATGCCCTTGATGCGCAGCGGCTCGTTGACGAGTCCCTCTGCATCACCACGCTTGTAGTGGAAGTCGAGCATGTTCTGACGTGTCAGCGTATAGTAGGATGCGTGAAGATCCTCAAAGACATTGAGTTTCTGCGACATCAGATAGCCGCGCAGGCGTATGGCCCACGTGCTGTAGTTGTTGAACACGTTGCGATAGATCTTGTCCTTGTCTATGCCTTTCGTGAGCAGCTGACAGATGATGTAGAAGATCTCCGGACGTGAGGACGCGAAGGTGAAGCCACCTGTGTCGGTCATCATGCCGCAATAGTCGCAAATGGCAAAGGTCTTGCTGAGCTGTTCGAAGACACCTAACTGCCAAGCGGTACGGAAGACGACCTCAGAAGCCGAGCAGAACTCTTCGGAACTGACCTTCACGTCGGCCTGCATCTGTGGGCCGAGATGATGGTCGAAGAGTACGCGCGGTGCCTGGCAGGCAGTGAGAATCTCTGCCATGGTGTCGACACGGTTGTTGTCGTTGAAGTCGATGCAAAAGAGCAGGTCTGCCTCGTTGAGTGCCTGCGCGACTTTCTCGGGATGCTTGTCGTAACGGATGATGGCATGTGTGCCCGGCAGCCACTGCAAGAAATCGGGATAGGCATTGGGCATGATGACGGTAGGCTCCTTGCCAAAAGCCTCACGCAAGCAGGTGGCCCAGGCAAGGCATGAGCCCATGGCATCGCCGTCGGGACGCGAGTGGCCTGTTATCACGATATGATTGGAAGACTGGATTTTTTCTCTCAACCAAAGAAGATCGTTCTCGGAAAGTACGTTGAGATTCATTTCTGTATTCATGGATGCAAAGGTAGTAAATAATTGGTAAATGTGAGATGGTTAGAAGAAAAAATCAGGGCAGGATCTCTCCTGTCCTGACTATAAGAAGAAAGATAAAGGATGTTACTCTTGATGCAGCTCCTCAAAGGCTTTGTCGAAAGCTTTTGGGTGGCGCGCTGTGAAGCAGATGTTGACCAGACAGTTGGCGACAAGCTCATCGTCGGTGAGGTCAACGCCTTTCTCTCTGACGAGGTTTTTGCCGAGACAGACCTCCCACGTGGTGTTGAAGTCGCGGTCTTCTGCTCCCATATACTTCAGATCGCCCGGTCCGTCGATGATCTTGAAGCGTATCGGCTTCTTGGAGGGCACGGGACGCATGTTCAGCAACAGGTCGTAGGCCAGATGAAGCTGGTCACGGTAGCCCGATGTACCGGGATACATATTATTTATGGTGGCCATGATCTCGTCGAAACGATAGGCCTGCAAGAGATCGTAGAGAATCATAAAGTCTGCTGATAAAGATGATATACAACCATTAGAACTTTGCCATCTTGATGGCATCGACGGCGCACTCATCGCCTTTGTTGCCGAGCTTGCCGCCACAGCGGTCCAGGGCCTGCTGGTGATCGTCTGTAGTCAGCAGTCCAAAGATCACAGGAATGTTCTGTGTAGCATTGAGACGGGAGATGCCGAAGGTGACGCCCTGGCAGATATAGTCGAAGTGCGGCGTGTCGCCACGGATGACGCTGCCCAGGATGATGATGGCGTCGAAACCATCGTTCTTGCACAGTTGCTGTGCGCCATAGACGAGCTCGAAACTGCCGGGCACCGTCTTGACATGGATGTTCTCGGGCAGCGCACCGTGCTTCTCAAGCGTAGACACGCAGCCGTCGAGCAGTGCGCCCGTGATGTCCTTGTTCCACTCAGCGACAACGATACCGAAGCACATGTTGCTGGCATCGGGTACGCTGGCTGTATCGTAATCAGATAAATGATGTAATGCTGTAGCCATAATATTTTTAGCTAAATCCTCCTAACGTTGTGAAAGAGCCCGGCTTTAGATGCTGGCTCTCTCGATGTATTTGTCGATCTCGTTGCTCTGAACAAGCTGTGAGTTGACATATTTCTTCTTGATGTCCTGATAGACTTTCAGTGCGTCGGCCTTCTTGCCCTGAGACTCGAGCAGTTCACCGGCCTGCAGGCGGAAGATAGGAGACAGGCTGTTGTTGGCGCCGTCCTCTGCTTTGTCGTCAGCCTTGTCAGCAGCCTCCTGAAGCTTGCTCACGGCCTTGTCGATTTGTCCGACATGAGCGTATGCGTTGCCCAGAGCCTCGATAGCGGCAGGGCTGACCATAGCATCGCCCTTGGGGGAGTAGTCCTCAAGATATTTCACGGCATCGTTCCACTTGCCCAGATAGGCATAGCTCAGTCCGGCATAGAGCTTGGCAAGGTTGCCGGCATCCGTAGAACTGTAGTCATCGGCAATCTTCACAAAGCCGGTGTAGCCGGCACCGTCGCCGTTGAGGGCTTTGTCGAACTGCTCGGCATTGAAGTACTCCTGACCACGGGCCAATGCTGTACTGGCTTTTTCCTCACGGGGACCGCCGATGAATGCGCTATAGCAGAAATATCCTGCGACAATGACTAACACTGCGATGATAGCACCCAGTAAAATCTTCTTGTTCTTGTCGAAAAACTCTTGTGACTTAAAGGCAGCGTCAAATGTTGCCTGACCGTTGTTGTTTGCCATTTATTTGAAATGATTTTTGTTATTCCATTGACGATTGTTGATACACAGCTGCACCATCTCCAGCAGACACGGCGCAATATATCGGTACAAAATTAGCAATTTTCCCTCGAATACTAAAATTTATGCGACTCTTTTTTCGCTTTTTAGCTTCAAAACTCTTATCTTTGCACATGTAAGGCAAGGGAAAGCCCCATAGAGCCCATAGGATCATGAGACTGAAGAAGATATCAATCATCAATTACAAGAACATAAAGAGCACTGCGCTGGAGCTCTCGCCGAAGGTGAACTGCTTCATCGGCAACAATGGTGAAGGCAAGACCAACATCCTCGACGCTGTCTATTTTCTCTCGTTCTGCCACAGCAACTTCACCAACATCGACTCACAGGTGATCAACCATGACCAGGAGTTCTTCGTCATCGAGGGCGACTATGAGGGCGACGAGGGACAGCAGGAAAATATCTACGCGGCTATGAAGCGCGGACGACATAAGCAGTTCAAGCGTAACCATAAGGACTATAAGAAGCTCTCGACACACATTGGTCTCATCCCGCTCATCTTCGTCACGCCCTCAGACAACAGTCTGGTCAGCGGTACAAGTGAGGAGCGGCGGAGGCTCATGGATGTCGTCATCGCGCAGTATGACCATACTTATATGGACGCACTGACGCGCTACAACAAAGCATTGCAGCAGCGCAACGCCTTGCTGAAGATGGAAACGGAGCCTGACGCCTCGCTCATGGACCTGTGGGAAGAGGAGATGGCTTCGGCGGGAGAGGAGGTCTTTCACAAGCGCAGCCAGTTTGTGGAAGAAATGACACCGGTGTTTCAGCAGATCTACGACACGCTCTCCGATCACCACGAGGCCGTCTCCCTGCACTATGTCTCTCACGGTCAGCGTGGTCCTCTGCTCGATGTGATTCGCCGCGACCGTCTGCGAGACCGTGCCGTGGGTTATTCGCTCCACGGCATCCACCGCGATGACCTGGAGATGCTCCTTGAGGGCTACCCCATGAGGCGCGAGGCGAGCCAAGGGCAGACAAAGACCTACGTGCTGGCACTGAAGCTCGCTCAGTTCTCTTTCTTGAAGAAGACAGCATCCGGCACGACGCCTTTGCTGCTTCTCGACGACATCTTTGACAAGCTTGACGCCAAGCGCGTGGAGCAGATCATCAAACTCGTAGCACGGCCTGACTATGGACAAATCTTCATTACAGACACCAACCGCGACCATCTCGACCATATCCTCCAACATGTGGGCGAGGATTATAAGCTCTTTCATGTCGAGGACGGAAACGCGACACAGTGTTAAGTGTTGACTCTTTTTGCTCCAAAGTGAGAAAAGTGTTCATTCTCAATTTATCGTTCATCTATATATATGTTTAAGCGTGAAGTAAAACCGATAGGAGACCTGCTGAAGGAAATGCTCAGAAAGGAAGGACTGGAAACGCCCCTGCTGCAGCGACGTATCGTGGATGCCTGGGACGTGGTCACCGGACACATGATCTCAAGCTATACACGGGAGAAGTTCATCCGCAACCAAGTGTTGCACGTGAAGATCGACAATCCGGCACTACGGCAAGACCTCAGTATGATGCATACGCAACTCACCCGTCGACTCAACGAGGCTGTCGGCTCCTCGGTGATCAGCGACGTGAGGGTCTACTGACGCGAGAACAGACTTTGATCCCTGTAATGCCCAATGGCTTATGAAAAGACCTAAAACGATACTTACAGTACAACTGTTCATCCTGCCCCTGATGATGCTCTTGTTCACCACGGGCTGCACACCGCCAGCCTCCTATAAATATAAAATAGGTGTGTCGCAGTGCGTAGGCGGAAAATGGCGCGACAAAGTCAACAATGAAATGCTTTCCTCACAGCATCTCTACGACACTGACGTGAAGGTGTGTATCACCAATGCTGACAATAACACCAACCGGCAACGGCAGCAGATCGACAGTCTCATTGACGCTGGCGTAGATCTGCTCGTCATTGCTCCCAACGAATATAAACCGCTCTCATCCTGTGTGGAACGGGCTAAGAAACGTGGAATTCCCGTTATTCTCTTTGAGCGCAAGACTTCATCGCAAAATTACACTGCTTATATCGGTGGCGACAATGTGGAGGCAGGACGAGCGATGGGTTCCTATGCCGCACGACTGTGCCACGACAGCATACACGTCGGGCGACGGCCGGTCGTACTTGAGATCACCGGTCAATTGGTGACATCGCCGGACCGTGAACGATACGAAGGATTCAGCACTGTCATAAAGCAACACCCTGAACTCGACTTTCAGCATATCAAGACCAACTGGACGTTTGAGGACTCCTATGCGACCACGAAGAAATGGCTGCTTGAGGGCAAGCCTCTCGATGTGGTCTTCTGCCATAGCGACTTGGCGTCACTTGGCGCTTACAAGGCCGCCAAAGAGCTCGGGAAAGAAAAAAGTATCTTTTTCCTCGGTATTGACGCACTCCCAAATGAAGGTATTGAGGCCATTCAGCAAGGAAAACTCGCTGCCAGCTATATCTATCCCACACACGGTGAAGAGATTATCGCGTTGGCCCTGAAAATCCTGGAGCACAAGCCTTATAAGCGTGAAAACATCATCAAGAGCGTTGTTGTCACACCACAAAATGTAGATGAGATCGCTGTCAATGCCAATGCGATGATGCGACAAAACGAATATCTCATTACTATACAGAACAAACTCGAGGATTATCTCGGACTCTATCACGTGCAGCGTACTATTCTCTTTGTGTCTGTTTGTGTGGCTCTTGTGCTGTTCATCGCCGTGCTGCTGGTATGGAGAGCCATCGTGATCACACGGCGCGCTAACCGACGGATAAAAGAACTGGGGAAAGAACAAAACCGCTTCTACACCAATGCCAGCCACCAGCTGCGCACGCCTCTGACACTCATCAACGGCCCGCTGCAGCAACTTAGTGAGAGCAAGACACTCAGTGTGGGCGACCATGAACTGCTCGACATCGTACAGCGCAATGCGGAACAATTGTTGCATTTGGTCACCGATGTGCTGCAATTCCAAAAGGAAACGCAAAAGATGGTCAAGGAGCCGCAGCCCGATGACGCACACGCCATCAGCCGACGGTCGGTGCAGGACGGGCAACATGACATCGTCGTGCGCGACCAAAGTGACGAACTCGCGACTGTATTGATCGTTGACGACAACGATGACATGCGCCGCTACCTGCGCACGCTGCTCCTCAACCGCTATTACGTGCTTGAAGCCAGCGACGGACAGAGCGGTTGGAAACTGGCACGCGAGAGTGTGCCCGACCTGATCATCAGCGACGTGATGATGCCAGTGATGGACGGACTGACCTTCTGTGGCAAGATCAAGACGGAGCCCTTGACCAGCCATATCCCTGTCATCCTGCTAACAGCGCGCAGCACAGAACAGCAACAGGCCGAAGGACTCAGCCAAGGGGCTGATGCCTATCTCACCAAACCCTTCAGTGCCGAGGTGCTTCTCGCGCATATCGCCAGCCTGCTCGCCAATCGGCAGAAACTCAAGAAAGTCTTTTCCGCAGAAAAGCAACAGACGAATGAAAACCAGGAACAAGAAGAAAAGCTCAGCACGCCCGACAAGATGTTCATGGACACACTGCGCCAGGCTATCCTTAGGAATATGAGCAACACCAAACTGAAGATGGACGACCTCGGGGCTGACATGGGTATCAGCCGTGTGCAGCTCTACCGAAAGGTGAAGGCCATGACGGGCATGTCTCCTGTGGAATTGCTGAAAGAGATGCGTCTCAAACGGGCTATGAAATTGCTCAAAGCCACCGACAAGACTGTGGCAGAAGTAGCCTATGAGGTAGGTTTCGGTACACCTGGATATTTCTCTTCTTGTTTTAAGAAGCAATACGGCAAATACCCAACAGACATCAAGGAAGACGCAAAAGAGTAAGTTTAAGGGTATCGAAAGACTTAACAATTGTTTCATTCGATGAAAATATTGATACATGTCGAAAAAGTTACAGCATTTGTATGAATGCATAACATAACATTGAATTTGTTTTCGTAATTTCGTGCCAGCAATTAAAGGATAGTCCTTTTTTAACGAAGGCGGTCTTTAATGATATAGAACAAAAAACCTAAATTAATAAAGACATGAACAACAAAATCAACAAGCTGGCTCTGGCCAGTGTCATGCTTTGCTTCTTCGCCATGGGGTTCGTTGACTTGGTGGGCATAGCATCGAATTATGTGAAGAGTGACTTGGAGCTCAACGATGCCACTGCCAATATCTTCCCATCTCTGGTATTTTTCTGGTTTCTTATCTTCTCTGTGCCGACGGGTGTGCTGATGAATAAGATCGGACGAAAGAAGACGGTATTACTTTCACTCGTTGTCACCGTGGTGTCGCTCTTGTTGCCGCTCTTCGGTGAGAGCTTTGGACTGATGCTCGTCAGCTTCTCGCTCTTGGGTATCGGCAACGCGCTCATGCAGACCTCGCTCAACCCCCTTGTTGCCACAGTGGTTCGCGGCGGCCATCTCGCCTCTACGCTCACCTTCGGCCAGTTTGTCAAGGCTATCGCCTCGTTCATGGCTCCCTATATCGCTGCTTGGGGCGCTACTCAGGCCATCCCTTCCTTTGGCCTCGGCTGGCGTGTGCTCTTCCCTATCTATATGATTATCGGTATCGCCGCCTCGCTGTTCCTGCTCTCTACACCCATTGAGGAAGAAGGACCTGCCTTTGCCGGGGAGACTTCGCCAACTGTGGGCAAGCAGTTCGCTGCCTGCTTCCGCCTGCTGGGTAAGCCCATCGTGCTGCTGAGCTTCATCGGCATCATGTGTCACGTGGGTATCGATGTTGGCACCAACACGACAGCACCGAAAATTCTCATGGAGCGGCTGGGGATGACGCTCAACGATGCCGCCTTCGCAACGTCGCTTTACTTTATCTTCCGTACTCTTGGGTGCTTGACAGGCTCGTTTTTCCTGCGTGTGGTCAACAACCGGCTGTTCTTTGTCATCTCCATCACGATGATGGCCCTTTCGATGTGCGGACTGTTCTTTGGAACCACCAAACTTGTACTGTATATTGCCATCGCACTTGTAGGCTACGGCAACAGCAACGTTTTCTCACTTGTCTTCGCTCAAGCTTTGCAGAGTGTGCCTGACAAACAAAATGAGGTCAGTGGACTGATGATCATGGGACTTTTTGGTGGTACGGTCTTCCCGCTTATCATGGGCTTTGCCTCTGACGCTATGGGACAAGCCGGTGCCGTGCTCGTCATGGCTGTAGGTGTAGCTTATCTTTTTACCTATATCAAGAACGTCAAATAAATAATAACTATGAACAAAGTCATTGTCGGCCTCGGTGAGGCCTTGTGGGATTGTCTGCCCGACGGCAGCAAGTTGGGTGGAGCACCCGCTAATTTCGCTTATCATGCCAGTCAGTTTGGCAATGACGCCTATGCCATCAGTGCTATTGGTAACGACGCGCTCGGCGATCAAACGCTCAAAGAGTTCGACGAGAAGCATCTGAAGTATGTCATGCCGCGTGTCGATTATCCGACAGGTACCGTACAGGTGGAACTCGATGAAGAAGGAGTACCTACCTACGACATCAAACAAAACGTGGCTTGGGACAACATTCCCTTCACACCTGAGATAGAAAACATCGCCAAGCACTGTGGCTGTGTTTGTTTCGGATCATTGGCACAGCGCAATAAAATATCGCGCGACACCATCCACCGTTTCATTGACACCACGCCGATGGCATGCTTGAAGATCTTCGACATCAACCTGCGCCAGAACTTCTACTCCAAAGAGATCATCCAGGACAGTCTCAAAGCTTGTGACATCCTCAAGATCAACGATGAGGAACTCGTTACCATCGGCCGTCTCTTTGGTTATCCCGGTCTCGACATCGAGAACAAGTGCTATCTCATCCTTGGTAAGTACAACCTGAAGATGCTCGTGCTCACCTGCGGCACCAACGGCAGCTATGTCTTTGCTCCCGGCGTGAAGAGCTATCAGCCCACACCGAAGGTGGAGGTGGACGACACCGTCGGTGCCGGCGACAGCTTCACAGGCTCCTTTGCTTCTGCCATCCTTGCCGGAATGCCTATCAAGGACGCCCATAAGCTCGCTGTGGAAGTCAGTGCCTTTGTCTGCACTCAGCCCGGTGCCATGCCTAAATTGCCAGAGAGCCTGCTCAACAGAGTGAAGTAGTTCGCTCCACTATCATAGCTCACTCCTGCAAAGGAGAAAAACAAGCTACCCCAGTACACCTTATTATATATAGGGTGTATTGGGGTTCTTGCGTTTATTACGTTATGAAGTTGGAGCCTTATCACACGCTATTTCCTTTTTTATCAAGAATTAGAGAATTATAGAATACCCCGTGCATTACTGTGAATTGATAAGAATCGAAGAATAAAAACAGCTTCGTTGCTTTCATCTGGTCATTCTCTTTAACTCCTTTAGATGGAAGTATTCTCTCATTCTCAAATTCTTGAAATAAAAGAGTCACCGAAATCTTTCGCTGGACAATAAGCGTAATCTTACATTTTTGACCAATGCTTCGAATATTGTTACATGTATCAATTGTTTCATCCTCTGAGCAGATCGTTGAATTGACTTATGTCAATATCCCGTAACTTTGCAACCGAAATCAAATCGTCCCTACGGATTAATAACTAAAATTTAAAATCATGAAACACTTCAGAAGAGCGTTGCTCGGTATGACGTTGGCAACAGTCAGTGTGTCGGCTTGGGCACAAGACATCATCGTCAGCGGTACAGTCAAGGATGCTACTGGTGAGCCCATCATCGGTGTGTCCGTCATCCAGAAAGGTACATCCAACGGTGCCGTCACCGACCTCGACGGCCACTTCTCGTTCAAGGCGCCACAGGGCTCTCCGCTGGTCGTCTCCTATATAGGTTATGCTACACAGGAACTGAAAGCCGGCAGCAACATGACCATTGAGCTGAAGGAGAATGCCAAAGAGCTCAACGAGGTTGTCGTCACGGGTTACACTGTTCAGCGCAAGGCCGACCTGACCGGTTCGGTGGCTGTGGTGAACACAAAGGACCTGCAGACATCTCCTGATCCCGACCCCATGCGCTCCCTGCAAGGTAAGGTGCCGGGCATGACCGTCACCACAAACGGCTCGCCTATCGGCACGGGAACGGTACGCATCCGTGGTATCGGTTCGTTCAACTCCTCGCAGGACCCATTGTTCATCGTTGACGGCGTGCCGACCAACATGGCTTTGAACTCACTCAACATGAACGACATCGAGAGCATGCAGGTGCTCAAGGACGCAGCCTCAGCCAGCATCTACGGTTCACGCGCTTCGAATGGTGTGATCATCATCACGACGAAGAAGGGAAAGAAAGGCGACAAGATCGCCATCGACTTCTCGACCAACCTCACCGCACAGTTCTATACCAGCCAGTCGAAGATGAAGCTGTTGAACACCGGCAGCTATCTCACCGCCATGGCACAGGCCGCCCTCAACGACGGACTGGACCCCGTGGCCTATGCCAGCAACTACGGCGTGGACCTCAAGGCCGCCAACGGCATTCCGGTCACCGCCTACGACCCGGCAACCGGCAAGACCGTTTCCTATACGGCCGCCGGACGCTACAACGGATATATCAACGAGCGGCAGACCATGCCCTTCTCTGACACTGACTGGGTGGACGCCATCTCCCACACTGGTTTCTCGCAGAACTATGACCTCTCGCTCTCTCACGCCAACGACAAGCACAGTGCCATGTTCTCCTTGGGATACAAGGATGTGGACGGAATCCTGAAATACACCAGCTTCCAGAACATCGCCGCCCGGCTGAACACCTCCTGGAATCTCAACAAGATGGTCACCGTGGGCGAGAACCTCACCGTCACCTATTCTACACAGGTGGACTGCGCTCCGATGGAGAACGCGCTGAAGATGCCGCCCGTCGTACCGGTATATGAGAAAGACAGAAAGACCTTCGCCGGACCGGTCGGTTCCATGTCCGACCGTGAGAACCCGGCCCGTGAGCAGTATGACAACCGCGACAACCATCTCGACTACTGGAGAATCTTCGGCAACGCCTACGTAGAGCTGAAGCCTATCAAAGGCCTAACGCTGAAGTCCAACTTCGGTATTGACTACAAGACATCGTTCATTAATGCGCTGACCCACACCTACCAGTCGGACGTGGTCCGCAACAACATCGCCAAGACGACGCTCTCCAACAACAACGAGACCAACTGGGTATGGTCCAACACCGCCAACTATCTCTTCACGCTCCCCGGCGACCACCGCTTCAACATGCTGTTGGGCAGCGAGCTCTCGAAGCAGAGCATCATCGACTTCTCGGCCTACTCCGAGGGGTATGCCCTGGAAGACGTGGACTATATGTGGCCCAACGCTGCCACCGGCACGATGAACAACAGCGGAGCCAAGTTCGGTTATCGCCTGGCTTCCTTCTTCGTCAAGATCGACTACAACTGGCAAGACCTGCTGTTGGCATCGTTCACCATCCGCGAGGACGGATCCTCCCGCTTCGGTAAGAACAGCCGCTGGGGTACCTTCCCCGCTGCCTCCCTCGGCTTCCGCTTCTCTCAGCTGCTCCACTACAACTGGCTCAACGACGCCAAGCTCCGTCTCTCTTGGGGACAGACCGGTAACCAGGCCATCGACAACAACGCGCAGTTCGGCCTCTATGTCGTAGACTACGGCCTCGACCGCGTCACCTCCACCGCCTATGACCTCGCCCTGCAAGGCTCCGGCACCTTCCCCTCCGGCTACCGTGCCACACAGCTGGCCAACCCCGACCTCAAGTGGGAATCCGCCACGCAGTACAACGTAGGTCTGGACTTCACCACGCTCGGCAACTCACTCTACGGTTCTGTTGACGCCTATATCAAGAACGTGAAGGACATGCTCATCAATCCCGCTTACCTTGGAGCAACGGGTGAGGGCGGCAACCAGTGGCAGAACGGCCCCTCGCTGCGCAACTGGGGTATGGAGTTCGCCCTGGGCTACAGAAAGACGCTGGCCTGCGGCCTCGGCCTCGACCTCAACGGCAATCTGAGCTTCTTCCGCAACCGCGTCACCTATCTGCCCTCCTCAACGACAGGCGCTTATGCCCACACGACGACGCAGAACCTCGTACAGAGCCGCAAGCCTTACGGTTCCATCGTAGGATATGTCGCCGACGGACTCTTCCAGACACAGGAGGAGGTCGACGCCTCCGGACAGCCCAACGCACGCCTCGGCGGTCTGAAATATAAGGACCTGACCCACGACGGCAAGATCACCAGCGACGACCAGACGTGGATTTACAATCCGGTGCCCGCCTTCTCCTACGGTCTGAACATCGGTCTGACATATAAAGACTTCGACATGACCATGTTCTGGCAGGGCGTTGCCGACCAGGATGTGTACAACAACCAAAAGTTCCAGACTGACTTCTGGGCCATCACCGACCCGGGATCGAACAAGGGCAGCCGACTGCTCGGTGCCTGGAACACCAACAACACCAGCTCGTCGATTCCACGTCTGAGCACGATGAACCGCGCGGACGAGGGCCGTGCCTCTTCCTACTTCGTGGAGAACGGATCTTATCTGAAGCTCCGCACCCTGCAAATGGGTTACCGCCTGCCGGCATCGCTGCTCAGCAAGCTCCACATGACCAGTGCCCGCGTCTATGTCTCCGGGCAGAATCTGCTGACCATCAAGAGCAGCTCGCTGACCTGCCCCGATCCTGAGAACCCCGACTGGAACTATCCTCTCTCTTCCTCCGTCTCCTTCGGTTTGCAAGTAGGATTCTAACACCATCACATCTATATATATAATAAAGTATCACATCATGAAAAAGATATATGTCATCGCTTTGGCAGCTGCTATGACCCTGAGCCTGACCGGCTGCAACGATTTTCTGGACTACACACCGACCGCCGTAGTCGATGAGGACAAGGCTTTCTCCGACCCGGAGAAGATGGTCAACAGTGCCTATGCCATGCTCGGCGACTGCTGGTATTCCTATCCCTTCAACCTCTGGCCCTACGGCGACCTGGCATCCGACGACTGTCTCAAAGGCGGTGGCGGAACGGGCGACACAGGTTATCACGACATCGAGGTATGGTCTTCGCTGACCTCCACACGTGGCGAGCTCGACGAGCTCTGGTACCGTCTGTTCTGTGCCGTGTCACGCTGCAACCGCGCCCTGGTCTCCCTGGAGGAGAACGGCAACAACGTGCTTGGGGGGCAGACAACGACAGAGCGCGAAGCTGAGGTCCGCTTCCTGCGCGCCCACTTCTACTTCAAGCTCATCTCCGTGTTCCGTCAGGTGCCATGGATTGACGAGCAGGTCTATAAGGACAAGGCCACGGAGAAGACCTCCAACACACAATACACCTACGAACAGCTCTTCGGCAAAGTCATCGACGACTTTAAGTTTGCCTACGATAATCTGCCCGAGAAGCAGAGCGAGGGCGGACGCGCCAACAAGATTGCCGCCGCCGCTTACTTGGCCAAGTGCTATCTCACCCTGGCCTGGGGCGACGGCTACGAGGCTACCGACGGCGTGAGCCACATCAACAAGGACTATATGCAGAAGGTAGTGGACTACACCGACGTGGTCAAGGCATCACACTATGGTTACCTTGAGGACTATGGCGACATCTTCCTGCCCGACTACAAGAACAGCAAGGAGAGCATCTTCGCTGTGCAGGCCAGTGACTACTCCGAGGACCACACTCGCTACGGGCGCGCCAACTGGTCCAACACGCTCAACGGCTGCTGGGGCATCTGGTCGTGCGGATGGGACTTCCACAAGCCTTCACAGAACCTCGTCAATGCCTATAAGACCCGCAACGGTCTGCCCGAGTTCACCGACTACAACGACAGCGACGAATATCCTGTCAATGGCAAGCCGACAGCACAGAAGTGGGATCCGCGGCTCTTCCACACGGTGGGCATGCCGACCTTCCCCTACAAGTATGAGCCGGAATACACGCTCACCAAGGCCAACTCCCGCACGCCGAACACCTACGGCTACTATACTTCGATGAAGGAAGTGCCGCAGCGTTCCAAGGGCGAGTCCTACAACCGTCCCTGGCAGGCCTTCGACATGAACGACTATGTGCTGCGCTACACCGACGTGATGCTCATGCGCGCCGAGGCTCTCATCGAGTTGGGCCGTCTGCAAGAAGCCCGTACGATCATCAACGACATCCGTCAGCGTGCCAAGAACTCTATCAAAAAGCATATTGAATACGCCGCCGACCAGTGCGACATCGCTCTCTATCCTGAGTCTTACTTCCAGGACAAGGAGACAGCCCGCAAGTGCCTGCGCTGGGAGCGCCGACTGGAGATGGGTATGGAGGGTAGCCGCTTCTTCGACCTGCGCCGCTGGGGCATCGCCTCCGAAACTCTCAACAACTATTTCAAGAGCGAGGCCAAGGATGTCTACGACGGTCAGCCTTATGCCGAGTACTACAAGGACGCGAACTTCACGCCGGGTAAAAACGAGTTTTGGCCGGTTCCCTACAACCAGCTCTACTACATCCCCGGACTGTACACGCAGAATAAAGGCTACGACAAGTAAACCATTCAGTACACATCTGTTTCCCACATGAAAAGATTCTCAATCCTCTTGGCTGCCCTGCTCATGGGCACGGGCAGCCTTCTGGCTCAGAGCCATCAGTGGTTCACACGCCACATTCTCTCCGACAAGCACGCCATGATGAGCGTGGACACGCAGAAGCGCTATCTCCTCCTGCCCGTGGAGGAGAAGGAGAGCGAGACAAAGATCAGGATCATCAAGGACGGACACTCCATGCAAGCCATCAACGTGCGACTCGCCACAGGCAAGCCCGACTACTATGTGCCCTTGGATCTCAGCCGGTTTGGCAAGGACGGCAGTGTGCTCCTCGATCTGAACTTCAAAGGCAACTACCGCACAGTAGGCAACATTGAGGACTACAGCTGCTGGCAGCTGATGAAGGAGAGCAACACCTTCGACACCACCAACCGAGAGGCTTACCGACCCGTCTATCACCATACTCCTCTGTGGGGATGGATGAACGACCCCAACGGATTGTTTTATAAGGATGGCGTGTGGAATCTCTACTATCAGTACAATCTCTACGGCTCTACCTGGGAAAACATGACATGGGGCCACGCCACCAGCCGCGACTTAGTTCATTGGCAATACGAGGGCACGCCCATTGAACCCGACGACTTGGGTACTATCTTCAGCGGTTCAGCTGTCGTCGACAGCAGCAACACGGCAGGCTTCGGCAAGGATGCCATCGTGGCGATGTACACTACCGCCGCTGAGAACCAGACACAGAGCCTGGCCTACAGCAACGACGGCGGTAAGGCCTTCACCAAATACAGCGGCAACCCGACCCTCACGGCCAAAGAGCCGGACTTCCGCGACCCGAAGATGATCTGGAACGAAGCCACGAAAGAGTGGAACCTCGTGATGGCTACGGGACAGAAGATGAACTTCTACTCATCAAAGGACTTGAAGAACTGGAAATACGAGAGCAGTTTCGGCGAAGGCTACGGTTGCCACAAAGGTGTGTGGGAATGCCCCGACCTGATACAAATGGCAAACGGCAAATGGGTGCTCATTTGCAACATCAACCCCGGTGGCCCCTACGGCGGTTCGGCTACTCAGTACTTTGTAGGCCACTGGGACGGACATAAGTTCACCTGTGAGAGCAAGCCTGAGACAACGAAGTGGATGGACTACGGCAAGGATCACTACGCCACTGTCACTTTCAGCAATGCTCCCGACGGCCGCCATGTGGCTCTGCCTTGGATGAGCAACTGGCAGTATGCGGCAGTGGTGCCGACGCTGCAATACCGCTCGGGCAATGGCATTCCACGCGATCTCGGCATCTTCACCGACGAAGGTGAGGAATACCTCAGCGTGAAGCCGTCGCCGGAGATCATGAAAGCCTTCAACAAGAAAGCCTCAAGTTTGAGCGATGCCTGCATGATAGAGGTGAGCGGACTGCGCCGTAACGCCACCATCGAATTGTCCAACAACAAGAACGAGCGTGTGGTCATGCGCTACGATGCCGCTGAGAAGAGTTTCTCCGTCGACCGCATGAAGAGCGGAAAGACCGATTTCAGCGAAGTCTTCCCCGCAGTGACATCAGCACCCACCCACGGAAAAGTCAGCCACGTGCTGATCTTCATCGACAAGAGCAGTGTGGAAGTCTTTGACGGCGACGGCAAGTTCGCTCTCACCAATCTTGTCTTCCCCACCAAGCCCTACGACAAGTTGAGCGTAAAAGGTGGCAAGGCGAAGATTTGGAAGATGAAATAAAGCCATTGAGAGCATGGGGCTCGTCCCCCTGCTCCATGGTTATCGCGCATATCAAGAATTCGGAAATAAGAGGATTCTTTCATAAAGGTCCTCAAACCTCAAATGCTTGCATCTAAGATAGGCTCAGTTCATTAGGTTTAAATAGATTGTTTTTTAGGGTAACATTCAACACTGGAAAAGAAGTCCACTTCCCATTCATACTGTGTACAAACGAGTAAAGCATTCCCTGCCTGCGGGGAAAGTGAGAGCAGATGGCTTCCTGAAGTTTAGGGAAAGGATCAACCTTTAAGGTCGAGCAAGGATCAAGAAACGGCGAAGTTAGGAAAAGCGAGGGGGGAGAGGAGCCGGACACAAAGTCTATTCACTTGTGAAATCAGAATCTTTCTCTGCGATTGTTTGCCGATATTTCTTAGGCGAAACGCCAACAATCTTGGTAAACACCCGCGAGAAATAATAGCTGTCATCGATGCCTACCATCGTGCAGATCTGATTGACTTTGAGGTCTGTTGTCTCCAAGAGCTGGCAGGCGCGGTTCACTTTGAGCCGGTTGAAGTAATTCTCTTTCATATACCTTACCGCCATGGTGACGATGTCCGTGGTGTCGATGCGTTCTTGCTGAGCATTATAGTGTCTGAACTGTTTCAGATAGCAGAGTGAAGCCAGAAAGGTATAGAGTAGGGAAGAGGCGTATCGCAGATTTTCAAGACTGTAGTTTCATCACGGCGGCCGGCAAGGTACGCTATGGCAACGATGTGAAGCAGACCTACCTGCCCGTCTTCTGGAATACGAGTTGGTTTAAGATGCGGCCGCCGCATACCACGGGCTTGGCCATTGATTCGCAGCACCCGTTGTTCCGTGAGTTTTCCACCGACGACTGGAGCAATCTCAACTGATGGGAGCTGGTCAACAATGCTCAGGTGATGAACCTCGCAGCACTGCCTCGTGACTATCAGTCGCCCATACAGCCTATCGATACGTGGCATGTGAGCCGCAAGCTCGGCATGATGATAGAGGCCAACGTGCTCAACGGTAAATTGCTGATGACCACAATGGACATCAGCAGCCACCTCGACCGCCGTCTGGTGGCCCGACAGATGCGCAAGGCTCTCATCGACTATATGGAGAGTGACAGCTTCCAGCCTGCCCTGACGTTTCCCGTCACGGTCATCAGCGACCTCTTTACAAAGACGGCTCCGCCCGTGAACATGTACACCAAAGACTCACCGGACGAGCTGAAACCGAAACTAAAATAGAGGGTAAGACTGGTTGACGTAATGTCCTATACGCTCCTTTTCATCTTTTGGATATATTCCGAGGGTATCATGCCGTAGGCATCCTTGAAGCAGCGCCGAAAGTAGGAAGGACTGCTCATGCCCACCATGAAGCTGACCTCGCTGATGGAGTAGCGTCCTGTGAGCAACAGATGCTCGGCGTATTGCATCTTGTACTTGCGGATGTACTCATTGGTAGAGATGCCTGTGAGCGTCTTCATCTTGCGGTAGAGTGTGCTGACACTGACATGCAGTTCCTCAGCCAGATAACTCACGTCGACATCTCCCGAGATGCGCTCCTCGATGAGATGGTCGAGCTGTTGGAAGAACTGCCGGTCGATATCCTGCAACGAGGCTTGCAGTTGCTTGCGCTTCAAGCTGAAGTCCGGCTCAGAGTGGGCGATGGTGTCGTTGAGCTGTTGCCGTTGTCGGAGCAGATTGTCGACGCGTGCGCGGAGCAGTCCGGCCGTGAAAGGCTTGGTGAGATACGAGTCTGCCCCGGCGTTGTAGCCCACGGTCTTGTCGGCATCGGTGTCTTTTGCTGTCAACAAAATGACGGGGATGTGGGAGGTGCGTACATCGTTTTTGATTTTCCGGCACAGCTCGTTGCCGTCCATCCTGGGCATCATGATGTCGCTGATGATGATGTCGGGCGTTGTCTCCTGTGCTACCTTCCATCCTTCTTCTCCGTCTTTGGCCTGTCTGACGTCAAACAATCCGGTAAATACCGAAGCGATGAACTCTCTGATGTCTTGGTCGTCTTCGACAACAAGGAGGAGAAGCCTCTCTCTAGCTCCCCCCGAGAGGGGGAGAACTGCTTGCCCGGAGCCTTCGGAAGTATGCGGGGTTATTATGGCTTCGGTAGACCCTCCATTTTCTTTTAGCAACGTGTTTGAAGCTAACTTTTCTGAGTCTTCCCCACAGATGACGACACTAAACACACTTCCTTTTCCCGGTTTACTCTCTACGGTAATCGTGCCGTGGTGCAGGCCGACGAGGTTTTTCACCAGTGCCAGTCCTATGCCCGTACCTGATGCCTGATGCGGTCCTTGCTCTTGATAGAAGCGGTCAAAGATGTGAGGCAAGGCTTCCGACGAGATGCCACGACCGGTATCCGATACGGTTAGCACGGCCCTACACTGACCATCGCCATCCTCACTGCTGACCGCAATGGTGATCTGGCCACGATCCGTGTATTTTATCGCGTTGGAGATAAGATTGTCCAAGATGATCGTCACCACATCTTTATCGAAGTTCATCATGATTTCCGGCTGCGACGCCATCGTAGTGATAACAACATTAGGGTTGCGGTTCAACTCCTCATATTTCAGACAAACATCGCGTACACAGTCCACTAGATTACCGTATTGCGGTTGCAACTTTCTGTTCGCCGTTTCCGTCTTTCTGAATTCCAGCAGCTTGTCGATGAGCGCCTTTAGTCTTTGCGCGCTTTGGAAAACCACAGCCAGCGTGTGTTTAGCGTCACGTGGTATGTCGGAATGGCGGGCCATGTCGTCCAGCGGGCCAAGGATCAGCGTCAGCGGCGTACGCAGTTCGTGGGCGATGTTGGTGAAGAACTGCAGTCGTTCTTCCGTAATCTTTTGTTGCAACTGGTGTTCTCGCTTCTCCGAGTTGTAGAGATATTCGAGACGGACTTTACGCAGATAGAGCCGTATGGCGGCGATGACAACCGCCAGGACCATAAGCGCATAGAGTGTTTTTGCCCACCAAGAGAGCCAGAACGGAGGTTGCATGGTGAGCTCCATCACTGTTGGTGCCGACCATTGCTGATTGCGCAGACGACAGCGCACAAGTAGCTTGTAGTGTCCGTAAGGCAGATCGTGGAGCGTGACCTTGTTGTCGTCGAGCAGCGCCCACTGGCTGTGCAGTCCCTCCAGCTGGTAGGCATATTCCACTGTATGTGACAAGGCATAGTCTTGAGCACTGAACAGAATGGAGAAGGTGGTGTGATGGTAATCGACCGTGATCTGTTTTTTGCCGATAACGCACACGATGCTGTCCTGCCCGATGCTGTTGGCTGAGGGCAACGACAATCCTGTGATGAAGACTTTCGGTGGCCGTCGTTGTGTCAGCACTTTTTGAGGAAGAAAAGAGACGATGCCATCTGTACTGCCGAAAAACAGCGTACCGTCAGCGCGCGCGCATACACTGCCGTCGTTGAAGTTGCCTTTTGGCAAGTTGTCCCGCCAGGAATAGTTGATAAAAGCTCTGGCATTGTGGCGCAGACAGCTGATTCCCTTATTGGTGCTGACCCATAGGTTGCCGTCAGAGTCCATCATCGAAGCACGGGTGTAACTGCTTTCCATGCCGTCGCGCCTGCCATAGACATGTTGGATCTGCCTCTTTTCCGAAGACATACACACCAGTCCCTGATTGGTGGCAATCCATATATGTCCACGATGGTCGTTCTGTATGTGATAGATATCGCTGGAAGGGAAGCCGTTGGTCTCATTCATCTCGTGCAGGATGCGCATGGAAGGAGAACAGATCAAAAAGCCATTGCCAAAGGTGCCCAGCCACACATAGCCCCTGTCATCGACATAGACCGCCCTGAGCAGATAGCTTTTGACGGGCCAGTGAGCCTCGACGCGGCTTGTTGTCTTGGCTGTCTTGTACAGTCCTGACGAGGTTGCGATCCACATCTGCTGTTTATTGTCTTCGAAATAGCAGCGTACATCGGCGTGTGCCGGAAGGCCTTCTATGGCGTGGATGGTGCCATTGGTTTCACGCACCTTTCCACCGTCGGTGTAGGAGCCTGTCCATAGCCGACCTTCATGATCGCGGTAGATCGTCTGTACGCAGCTTCCCATTGTCGCTGGCATGTCCGCGATGCGCTGTCCCCCGCCGTTGAAGACGTTGACGCCACTGCCATCCGTTCCTGCCCAAAGAGAGCCGTCGGGAGCGATAGCCAGGCCGAAGACATTCTTGTTAGTGAGTTGTCCCGTCTGTGGAAAAGGTGAATAGGTAATGTGTGTGAAGGCTGGCAACTCCTGTGTAATCATATCCATGCCGGAACCGTAGAGCCCTACCCACACATTGCCAAAGGCGTCGGGACAGAGACTGCGGATGCCGTTGCCGGTAAGTTGCGATGAGGACGCTCCTTCTGTGATGGTCCCGATGATCATCGAGGCAGACAGTGCGTCGGCGCTGGGCATAAGCGAACTGCCTGGGCTATTGCCTGAGATACGTGAGATGTCGAGGATGACAATACCCTGCAACTCTGTAGCGATCCAAAGGCGGTTGTCGCCGAGCTCACGGATGTCCATAATCTTTCCTTTGAGTTGCGGAACATCTTGAAAGTGCAAAAAGGCTTGGCGAATGGGGTCAAAGAGATCCAGTCCATGATTTGTGCCTATCCAAAGATGTCCCATGCGGTCGCGGAAGAGACAATGAACCTCATTGCCGCTGATGGACGATGGAATGTCATCGCGATGGTTGTAGTTGGTGACACGTCGGCTGTGGGTGTCTATGACCGACAGACCGTTGTAGACATGTCCTACATAGAGGAAACCGTGCCCGCCATCGAGCGCGCACCAGACCTGGTCGCTTGGCAGAGTGGGAAGCGTACGCCGGCAGTAGTGGGTAAACTGCCCGGTATGCGTATTGAAGTGATCAACACCATTCCAATAAGTGCATACCCAAAGTCCGCCGTCACTGGCTCGTGCCAATCCAGTCAGGTCGTTAGACCCAATGCTGTGGTCGTCTTTGGCCTGATGGGTATAGTGACGGATCGAGTAGTCGGCATAGTTGATGGCATTGAGTCCATTGCGTTGTGTGGCAACCCACATGACCGGACTGTATGTGTCGTCAAGCAAGGCACTCAGCGCATTGCTGCCGAGGGCATCTCCATGGAAGCCGGGAGAGAGGTATTGATAATAGGTATAGAAATGAGAACCATCGAAGCGGTTGAGACCTTCCTCGGTAGCGATCCACAGATAGCCCCACTTGTCACGCTCAATGGCAACACAGTAGTTGCTCGACAGACCCATGTCTATACCTAAAGGCTTGACGGCATAGTCTTGAGAGGATGCAAGAATGGCAGCACTGGCTGGAACCGGCAACAAGGCGAAGCAGGTAAGCAGCAACAACCAAGCGAGATGTTTATTGATCTTTATCATACCATGCAAAGATATGATTTTTTTTGCAATATTATGGTGCTTGCTGACCGAAATATAGCCTTTTGCACGATTTATAACTACTGAAAGCACGATAATTGTACCCCACGTTCAGCCTATGTTTACTAACTTTGCAGCAAATAATTTATCCGCTCTAATCTTCAATATTTAAAGTTCTTTTTCTTTCGTAAGGGATTGCTACAGGATCGCAAAAGGTAATCAACATTAACGCAATAAATACATAACATAAACAATCAACTTACTAAAGCGTACTTATATGAATAAGAACAAAAACTTTTTCCGGCCATTATTGGCGGGTTTGTTCGGATTGCTTGCTACCGTGTCTATGACATCGTGCAGCAGTGACGATGACTATCCTGCTGTTGATGACCAGGCTCCCGTAATCCAGTTGACTACGGATCACATTCAAACCGAACCCGGACGACAGTTCACCATTGAGGGCGTCGCCAAGGATGCTGACGGACTGAAGAGCATCACCCTGGAAAACGAAGGGATGAACCTCGACAAGACCATCGACTTCCTGACTTATTATCCCGACACGTTGCTGCATGAGTACAGTCTGAGCTATCACTACACTGCCGGCTCGGAATGGAAAGACGGAGATCAGTTTCCCGTAAAGGTGACGGTGGAGGACGTGCGAGGACATCAGACAGAGACAACCGTGCTTGTCACTCCCGACGGTGACTTCACAGCTCCGACATTCACACAGGCACCTTCCAAAGAGCTCACCGTGCTCTTGCAGAATCCTAAGCTCAACCTCACCACGGCTGTTGCCGACAACAAGAACCTGAGCTATATCGTGGTGAGCATCCCTGACCTCAACGTACACGACAGCGTCAGCATCAGCGGAACGACCTATATATATAATAAGGTGTATGAGATGCCACAAAAAGAAGCAACTTACACGATGACTGTAAAGGTAGGAGACAAGTTCAACAACACGGCGACCACGACAAGCACAATCAAAGTGAGTGATCTGCCTGACTTCGACAAGATGTATCTGGCCGATGTCGATGACGCTGCCGACCTGACCAGCGACGTCTATGGCGTGCCCATGCTCATTGATCACACAGGAAAATATCAGTATCGTGCCCTCTACTACAACCAGAAGGCAGGTACCGGCGTGCGCTTCATCCCTCAGAAGACCGACTTCCAGCCAATTTGCTTTGGCGTGGATCCTACGACAGGACTGCTGACCAGCAACCCCAATGTCGGACAGCCCATCAAGCTGAGCAAGGTAGGCTACTACGAGATCGACTTTAACACGGTCACTGGAGAATACGACGTGAAGAGCTATACTCCGACAACCGCTTCGTTGGGAATCCTTGACGGTTCACAAAAGATCGACTTCAAGGATGGCAGTGGCGCACAGGCTTACGAAATCGTGTTAGCGGGCAGTGGGCTGCCAGGTGCGCCGAGCTGGACAACGAACCCCAACAACAATGCGTTTGTGCTCTATCAGGACAAGAACAATCCTTACCGTCTCTATCGCGAGATGACGCTTACCAAAGGCACGAAGATCAGCTTCACGATCAGTGTCGCTCACATCTGGGGATGGTGGCCTGAGCCGTACTGGCGCTTCGACGGCAGTGATGAGAACGAGGCTAACAAGCCCAACGGCGGTGACAACATGAAGGAGATGACGGTGCCTGCTGACGGCAAGTATCTCTTCGAGTTTGACTATGCCCTGCTGCGGAGCCGCATCATTCCAGTGAAATAACAGAACCTGAACAATAGTATAACCAATCAACAGACAAATGAAAAAATATTTGTTATCCCTTTTCCTGTCCGTCTTCGCCCTGTGCCTGCAGGCGCAGACGATGAAGATCACGGGTACAGTGACCTCTGCCGATGACCATGAACCCCTGATGGGAGCATATATCAAGGTCGCCGGCACGACCAACGGCACTGTCACCGATATGGATGGACACTATAGTATCAATGCCGACAAGAATGCCACGCTGGAATTTTCCATGATGGGATTCTCGTCACAGAAGATCGCCATAGCCGGACGCACTGCTATCAACGTTGTGATGAAAGACAATGCCTCTGACCTCAATGAGGTGGTGGTCATCGGTTATGGTGTCGCCAAGAAAGGCGATCTGACCAGTTCTATTTCCGCCATCAAAGGTGATGAGCTCAATAAGCTCACCACAGGCAACGTCATGGACGCCTTGCAGGGACAGGTCAATGGTGTGCAGGTGACCAACAGCGGCTCACCGGGATCCACACCGCGTGTCATCATTCGAGGCATCAGCACCATCAACGGTTCTGACCCGCTCTATGTCGTAGATGGTATGCCGGTAGGAAATAACATCAACTTCCTCAATCAAAACGACATCGAGAGTATGCAGGTCCTCAAGGACGCTTCCGCTGAAGCTATCTACGGTACACGAGGATCCAATGGTGTCATCCTGATCACCACCAAGAAAGGCCGTAAGGGAGCCATGAAGTTTGAGGCTTCCGTCTCTGAGGGCTTCCAGACACTCAGCAAGCCCGATGTTGCCAAGGCTTCGGAATATGAGAAAGTATATAAGATGCGCTACGCCAATGACGGCAGCACCGGTGCTTACAAAGGCATTGAGAACATCACCGACGCTCAGGGTACAGACTGGTGGGACCAGTGTATCCGTGACATCGCGCTGCAACAGAACTACAATATCGGATTCTCCGGTGGCACCGACAAACTGCTCTATTCGGCAAGCATCGGTTACTTCCGTCAGAACTCACAGTACAAGGTAGGCGACTGGCAGAAACTCACGGCTCGCTTCTCCATGGAGTATAACTTCAACAAGATTGTCAAGGCCGGTATTGACTTCACGCCGAAATATGAGAACTGGAATGATACGCCCAGCTTGATGGGTGCCATCATGGCCATGGATCCGACAACGCCCGTCATGCGTGACAAGAGCGAGTGGACGTCCAACCCTTACAGCAACTATGCACGCTCAAACAACAACCAGGAATGGAATCCAGTGGCTTCGATGTATCGCCTCGACAGTCACTCCGACGAATATGGCCTGCTGGCTACTCCTTTCATCAGCATCAGCCCCATCAGCGGACTGACCTTCCGCACACAGTTTGGCATCAACGCACGTTTCCGCCTTTCGGACGGCTACACACCAGACTTCCATATCGACAACCTCGAGCAAAGCGAGAAGAGCAATGCCTCACGCACCATGCAGAACTGGGTGGACTGGAACTGGACCAACACGCTGACTTATATGAAGAGTTTCAACAAACGCCATAACCTCAACGTCATGGCAGGCTACACCATGGAGCGCTTCCAGGACTACTGGCTCAGCGGCAGCCGCGACAACATCCCCTCCAACGTTGAGGAAATGCGCTATGTGAGTGCCGGTACAGAGAACATGCAGGCTTCGGGTACCAACAGCTACAGCTCGCTGATCTCGTATCTCGGTCGTGTGATGTATAACTACGATGAACGCTACTACCTCACAGCCAGTGTGCGTGTCGATGGCTCATCCAAGTTCCCCAAAGGCAACAAGTACGCTACTTTCCCCGCTGTCAGTGCAGCCTGGCGTATCTCCGGTGAGTCGTTTATGAAACATCAGCACGTCTTCGACGACTTGAAGTTAAGACTCGGCTGGGGTAAGGTGGGCAACCAGAACATCGACAACTCGGCTTATATCAGTTCCATCTCCACCACACGCTATACTCTCGGCGCTACACCTGCCACGATTGTAGGTTCTACGATCGGATCAATTGGTAACACAAACGTGAAATGGGAGACTGTCGAGGACTACAATATCGGACTCGATATGGCTTTCCTGGCCAATCGCCTGCGCGTCACCGCTGACTGGTACACCAAGAAGAGCCACGACATGCTCATGCAGAAAGAGAATCTGCTCATCCTTGGCTACCCGATGTGGAACGGACAGATGTGGGAGAACATCGGAAGCATGAAGGCTACCGGATGGGAACTTGGCATCGACTGGAACGACCATGTGGGTGGTTTGCAGTATGGCGTCGGAGTGAACCTCAGCTCAGTTCGCAACAAAGCCATCAACCTCAATGGCAACTATATATACACAGGCAATCACAATGGCGATTATATCATCCGCAACGAGGAAGGAAAACTGATCAGCCAGTTCTACGGTTATGTCGTTGACGGCATCTTCCAGAACCAGACAGAAGTGACCTCCTACACCGACGAGCACGGAAATGCCATGCAGCCAAACGCTCAGCCCGGTGACTTCCGCTATAAAGATCTCAACCACGACGGCACCATCGACGAGAAGGACAAGACCTATATCGGCAATCCTTTCCCTGACCTGATGCTCGGTCTGAACCTCAACGCTCAGTACAAAGGCTTCGACTTCAGAGCTCAGTTCTATGGCACCTTTGGCAATGACATCTATAACCTCAATCGTGAGCGCTACTTCGGTCTGGACGGTCAGAACGTCTATGCCGGTACGCTTGAAAAGGCTTGGCACGGAGAAGGCACTTCCACGGAATATCCGCGTCTGACCGTTGCAGATCCGAACTCCAACTACACGCGTCCTTCGACTTACTTCGTTGAAGACGGCAGTTACTTCCGCTGCAAGTTGCTGCAACTGGGCTACACGCTGCCTAAGAAGCTTCTTGGCACCTGCACGCTGCGTTTCTCGCTCTCTGCCCAAAACCTCTTCACAATCACAGGCTACAGCGGCATGGATCCGGAAACGGCTGCTATGGGTAGTGCCACACAGGCTGGTATCGACTGGACCGGTTATCCTAACCCACGTACCTTCCTGGTGGGTGTGAACATGAACTTTTAACGATTATCATCAACAACTATGAAACAATATATTTTGGGTCTGACCATGGCGGCTGCACTGACTTTCACTGTGAGCGGCTGCTCCGATTTCCTCGATGAGCCTATCCTTGGTCAGCAGGACATGGAAAACTATTTCTCTACGGAGGACGAATGTGCCAAGCAGGTGACAGGCTGCTATCAGAGTCTGACCTACGACGACTGGTGGCAGATATACAAGTTCTACGTTGCCGGTGACATGTGCACCGACGACGAATGGATGGGTAACACCACGCAGGATCCGGGCGATTATCTTCACCTGGCTCACTACACGGGCAACACCATCAGTGCGGGTAACAGCTGCCAAAACTTCTGGCAGTATCGCTACAAAGGCATTCTCCAGTGCAATATCGCCATCAACCGCATACCAGGTGTGAAGTTCAACAACGAGGCACTCCAGAAACGCTATATCGCTGAGGCTAAGTTCATACGTGCCTTTGAGTACTTCGATCTGGTAAAGAACTTTGGTGGCGTGCCTTTGGTGCTCGACTTGAAGATGCCTTCAGAGGTGGAAGGCATAGAGCGCGCCAGCAAAGAGGAGACCTATGCACAGATCGAGAAAGATTTGCTCGAGGCTATTCCTGACCTGCCCGTGCGCAGCGCATACAGCAGCAAAGACCTTGGACGCGTTACGAAAGGGGCCGCCCAAGGACTGCTCGGAAAGGTGTATCTCTATCAGGAGAAATACAAAGAGGCGGAGGCTCAGCTCAAAGCCGTCATCGACAGCAAAGAATATCAACTGCTCGACAACTTTGGCGATGTGTGGAGCATGGACCACAACAACAGCAAGGAGAGTCTCTTTGAGGTTCAGACCAACAGCGACATCAGCTTTAGTCTTGGCGAACGCATCTCTGTGGTTGTCGGTTCTCGCGATGACTCCGGTTGGTCGTGGGGCTTGCCGACCAGCAATCTGGAGAAAGCATTTGAAGATGCCGGTGACTCTATCCGCCTGAAGTGGACCATCCTGCACGACGGACAGACCAGTGTGCCTAACGATCCTACGTGGACAGAAGACAATCCCTATGTCATCTCACCGAGCAAGCACAAGAGCGCACGATGCAACATGAAGCTCTATATTCCTGTCGCCAAGCGCCCATCACCTTACGATGCTCCGCATATTCCGCTGAACTATCGTCTGCTGCGCTATGCCGACGTGTTGCTGATGTATGCCGAGGTAGAGAACGCATTGGGCAATGATGCGGAAGCCCGCGCAGCTCTCAATCAGGTGCGTGCCCGTGTCAAGCTCTCTCCTGTGACCGCTTCTAACAAGGAACTGCGCGATGCCATTCGCTTGGAACGCCGTCTGGAGCTGGCTCTTGAGGACAACCGCCTCTACGACCTGCGCCGCTGGAAAGACGACAATGGCAAGCCCGCTATCGACAATATCATGGGACCCAACGGTACGTTTGTACATTACAACCTCTATGAGAGTACTGATAAGTACGAGAAAGAGAATAAGGGTGAGAGCAGCGACAAAGGCATCACGTTTAAAGAGGGACGCGATGAGCTCTTCCCAATTCCTAACTCAGAGATTATCATGTCCAACGGATCCATCAAGCAGAATCCATTATACTAAATTCTAGGTTTCGAAGGTTCTTTAGGTTTTAAAGGTTTTGTTGGCTTAAAGGTTTTGTCGATCGTATGGAATCTTTAAGCCTACGGAACCTTTGGAACCTATGAACCTTTCATTGTTGGTTAGATTTTCTCTTCACACTTCTTTTTATATTATCTCGTATGAAACAAATACTTATCTCCATCTTTGCTTTGTCTACAGTCTTGTCAGCCTCTGCCCAGTCGACTTACACAATAGGATTCAATCCTTCCGAGCACTACCAGACCATCATGGACTTCGGGGCTTCAGACTGCTGGACAACAGAATTTGTGGGACGATACTTCTCCACCACAGAGAAGGAAAAGGCTGCGCGCCTGCTCTTCTCGCAAAAGATGGACAGCAACGGCAATCCCGAAGGCATCGGACTCTCGGTGTGGAGAGTGAACTTGGGTGCTGGCAGCAGTGAACAAGGCGACGGATCGAACATCAGTGATGCCACGCGACGCGCTGACTGCTACATCCAGTCTGACGGCACCTACGACTGGAACCGCTGTGCCGGACAACAATGGTTCATGGAGCAGGCCAAGAGCTATGGCGTTGGTCATTTCCTTCTTTTCGCAAACTCTGCACCTATTTATTATACGGCAAACGGACTGGCCAACAACAAGGACGGGGCAGCGGGAGCCAACCTTAAGGAAGATTGCTATGACGATTTCGCAAACTATATCGCCACCACAGCCCGACACTTCACCGACTTAGGCTATCCTATCACCTATGTCGACCCTGTCAACGAGCCGGCTTTCGACTGGCGCGACGGTCAGGAGGGATCGCCTTGGCAGAACGCTGAGATCAGCCGACTCGTAAAGGAATTGGACCAAGCACTTGATAAACAGCAATTGTCGGGGACTACCATTGTCATGCCGGAAGCAAGCGCATGGGACCGGCTCTATCAGCCTTGCTCTGACTATGGTGGCAGGGCTTCGGATCAGATAGAGGCTTTTTGGAATCCGGCAAACAGTGAAACATATATTGGTGGACTGAGCCATGTGGAGAAGGCCGTGGCCGGACACGACTATTGGACCTTTGGCAGCGACGCTGCATTAGTGGACACACGAAAGAAGGTGGCACAGAAAGCTGCGCAATACGGATTGAAAGTCATGCAAACCGAGTGGAGCATGCTTGACAAAGAGCCTGGTACAGACACTGGTTTCCCAAGTTCATACGATGAAGCCACTGACATGGACATTGCGTTGTTCATGGGAAAACTCATCTATATAGGGCTCACCGAAGGCAACATGTCGTCATGGTCGTACTGGACAGTAATGGCACAATCACAATGGAGCCAGAAAAACCGGTTTGAACTGCTTCGGCTCAACGCCACGGGAGACACTGGCTACGAGAGCTATGGTGATCTCACAAAAGGTGGAACCGTCACGGCCAATCCCAATCTGTGGGTACTCGGCAACTACAGCCGCTTTGTACGCCCCGGCTATCAGCGCATAGCCATGACGGGCACGACGGTCGACAACATCGACGGATTGATGGCTACAGCCTTTGTCTCACCGGACGGCAAGCGCGTCGTGGCGGTCTTTGTCAATAATGGAGACGCAGCAAAAGGCGTCAAATTTAATACTTCCGCAACTGCTATTCATAAATATGTGACCGATGCTACGCATTCGCTGAGCCTTGACGCTACACTAAATACAACGCCCAATGCCAACACACGTATCCTCATTCCGGCTCGCTCTGTAGTGACCTTCACTCTCGACGGTGACTTTGCTACCGGCATTCAGAGCATAGAAGAAGATGCTAAAAAAGTGAATGCCGTCTTTTCCTTGACAGGAACGAAGGTCGCTGACGATGTCTCTCTTCTGCATTCTTTGCCGAAAGGTATCTATGTCGTTGATGGAAAGAAAATCGTCAATCACTGAATGAAGAATTAACTATCCTCATCATATATCCTATTCTGCTATGAAATATCATCGTTTTCTCTTTTCAGTGCTGTTGTTGATGGCGGCAGTGTCAATCCATGCCCAACGGATCTACCGGATCAACGCAGATCAACCGCGCCAACAGATTCTGCACTTTGGGGCATCTGACGCATGGAGTATGAAGTATGTTGGGCTGTGGCCGGAGCAACAGCAGCAACAAATCGCCGACTGGCTGTTCAGCACAGACGACGATGCACAAGGTCAGCCACGCGGCATCGGACTTTCATTATGGCGTTTCAACCTTGGTGCCGGCAGTGAGGAGCAGGGCGACAGCTCGTATATCCAGCAAGCTACGCGGACGGAATGCTTCCTGAATGCTGACGGCAGTTACAACTGGAGCAAGCAGCAGGGGCAGCGCAACTTCCTGAAACTTGCCAAAGAGCGTGGCGTTGACCACTTTCTGGCTTTCATGAATTCTATGCCGGTCTACTTTACACAAAACGGACTTGCAACCAACACGGGACGTGGAGGAACGATTAATCTAAAGCCAGACTGCTATGACCGTGCCGCACGGTTCATCGCGACAAGCTTGAAAGGACTGGAAGCGCACGACGGCATCCACTTCGACTATGTCAGTCCGGTCAATGAGCCGGACGGACACTGGAACTGGCTGGGACCGAAGCAGGAAGGGTCGCCCGCTACCAACCGGGAAGTAGCAAAGTTGGTGAGGGCTGTTTCGAAAGCATTTAAAAAGCAAAAGGTCAATACACAGATAACGATCAATGAGAGTAGCGATCTGCGGTGCCTCTTGGGTACTCACGAGACAGACTGGCAGCGCGGTTTCGAAATCTCCAGCTTCTTCAATAAAGACAGCGTGCAGACCTATTTGGGCAATTGCCCGGGCGTGCCGCACTGCGTGTTGGCTCACAGCTATTGGACCAATACGCCCGTGAAATATATGCGTCAGGTACGCGAGCAACTCCGAGACACGTTGGCGCGGTATGGTCTTCATTATTGGCAAAGCGAACTTTGCATTATGAGCAACGATGAGGAGATCGGGGGAGGCGGCCATTTCGACTTTTCGATGATGACGGCTCTCTATGTGGCTCGTGTCATCCATCATGATCTGGTCTATGGCGATGCTGAGAGCTGGTCGTGGTGGCGTGCCTTGGGAGGCGACTACAAAGATGGACTGATCCGCGTGCTCAGTAATGACGGTTGGAAAACGGGCAAGGCAATTGACTCTAAGCTGATGTGGACGTTGGGCAATTATAGCCGCTTCATCCGTCCAGGAGCACGGCGGTATGCGATGTCTGTTACAGATGGAGGAAAACTTGTTGCAGACGGTGAGACACAACCTTATGGCGTGATGACTTCAGCCTATCGCAATGTAGACGGCTCGTGGGTGGTGGTCGCCATTAATTATGGAGAAGGCTCTGCTCCGATCGTTCTGCCTCTTCCAGAAAGTAAGCACGCTTGGCAACTCTACCGCACGTCGGACGTGACGGGAGAAAACCTAAAACCGGTGGGAAAGAGCATGGGCAACGCCATGCTTGAGCCGCGATCTGTCACCACGTTTGTCAGCGAGAGGTGAGAAGCACACACCGAGCGAGGGTTGCTGCACAAAAGCAACATACAGAACCAAGCACTCAGAACAGCACGGGCTATTTGGCGATAAAGGCTCCGCACGCCTTATGCTCAGAACTCTACGGTGACCTTGGCGTTGATGCGACGGCCGGTCAAGTAGTTGGGCACGGCATACTGCTGGCCGACGACATCGGTGACCCAGTAGTAGGAGTTGACGTTGTTGATACCTAAGAGGTTGAGACAGTCGAGGCCGAGCCACACATTCTTCAGCCAATGGCTGCTGTGGTGGTCACTGTTGTCGTAGAGTCGGTAGCTCATGCCGATGTCGGCACGCTTGTAGGCCGGTGCACGGAAGGAGGCAGAGGTGAGCTCACGGTGTGGCGTGGAGAAGGGCAGACCGTCGGCATAGGTCAGCCTCAGACTCATCTTCCAGCGGGTGGTGCCGGGGAAATAGTCGGTGAAGAAGAGATGGGCGGCAAAGCGCTGGTCGGTAGGCAGCGGCAGCGAGCGCCCGTCTACGTTCATCCTCGTATTCATCAGCGAGAGTGTGATCCACGAGTCAGTGCCGGGAACAAACTCACCGTAGAGTTTCAGGTCCACACCGGCTGCATGACCTGTGGCGGTATGATCGCCGTAGTAGACCACCTGCACGTTGCTTACCGAGTAAGGGATGAGGTTATGGAGGAACTTATAGTATGCTTCTGCCGAGAAGCGGTAAGGACGGTTGTTGACTTTGAAGCGGTAGTCCATGCCACCGATGACGTGGATGGCACGCTGACTCTTCACCTTGTTGTTGAGCGAAGCCACGGTCATGCCGTTTACGGTCGACGTGTCGCGCAACTCCTTGAAGAAGGGAGCCTGGTAATAGAGACCTGTTGCCAGACGGAAAGTCAGGTCGCGGTTCCACGAGGGCGTGATGCCGAGTGAGACGCGCGGCGAAAGCGTTGACTCCTGGTTAAAGTTCCAATGCGAGAAGCGCACACCATAGTACAGCGTATAGAGTGTGCTGGAGTCGTTGCGGTGATAGCGCCAAGTGTCTTGCAGATAAACCTCGGTACGGTTGGCGTCGAGCTTGTTTTTTGCTCTAAGGGAATAGATCATATACAGATCCTTACCCGTATGTGGGATGCTGTATCCTGCTGAGTCGCGCATCTCATACTCGCGCGAGTTCTCCTCGATATGTTCTTTCTTAAAGGTGATGCCTCCCTCGATGTTGTGTGCGGCGGTCTTGTGCTTGACCATGAGCTTCACGCTGCCCACGCGTGCTTTAAGGTAGTTGCGGGCGTGCTGGAAGTAGGTGCCCACGCCGAGGTCTTCCGAGGTCTCGGTCTGCGTGAGCCAGTATTGTCCTTGTATGTCGTACTGCTCACGCTCGCTGGTGGTGAATGCCGAGCCAAGGAGCGACACCGAAGTGGAGTCACCCCAGTGGCGCGTGATGCCCACCGTGCCGAAATAAGTCCGGAAGCGGTCCTTCTCCTGTCCGTCGAAATAGACTTTGAACGACTTCACGTCTTCGAGCGTGCCGAAGGTGGTCTCGCGGCTCTCGGGGTGGAAAGTATAGTGGTTGTCAGAGATGTTGCCGATGATATCGAAGCTCCACAACTTGTTGGGCCGCCAGTGGAGATAGGTCTGGTAGTCGAGGAAGTTTGGTTTGTACTCACCGTTGGTCTCCATCGAGCCGAGGAGATACTTCGTAGTCTTGTAGCGCAGGCCGTTGGTCCACGAGAAGTTCTTACCGCCGAGTCCCACGTAAGCATTGGCCCCGAGCAGTGACGCCGTCACCGTGACCTCGGTACGCTTGGGCTGACGATACGTGATGTCGAGAGCCGACGACATCTTGTCACCGTACTTTGCCTCGAAGCCGCCGGTGGAGAAGTTGATGCGCTCCACCATGTCGGGATTGATAACCGAGAGTCCTTCCTGCTGTCCGCTACGTACGAGGAAAGGACGGAAGACCTCCACATTATTTATATATACAGAGTTCTCGTCAAAGGCACCGCCGCGCACATTGTATTGCGACGACAGCTCAGAGTGAGTCGACACACCGGCCTGGCTCTGTACGAGTTCCTCCACAGCGTTGCCCGTTGTCGACGGCGATCCTTTCATGTCTTTGGTGCTGAGCTCCTGCCCTTGTCCCGATTGTATCTTTTGTCCCGTGACATCTACTTGCCCGAGTGTGTTAGCCATGCCGTAGAGCGTCACCTGCAAGGTCTGTGGTCCCTTGGGGTTCCTCAGCACACGTGTCTTCGTGCGGTAGCCGAGCATCGAGAACTTCACCACCACCGAGTCAGCGGAGTGAAGCGTCAGGCTGTAGTTGCCATGAGCTGAGGTCACGGTGGCCTTGCCCTGTTGCAGGCACGACACGCTGGCGAACTCCACGGGATTGCCCTCCTCGTCGATGACGCGGCCGTGCAGTGTGAAGCTCTGTGCCATGCCGTCCAGGCCCAGCAACGTGAGTATCATCAAGATGAAAAGTCTACGTATCATGGTATTATTAACGTAGAAAGGGCGGAAATATTACAGAAAGGCGAGTCCTAAATGTTCTTCAAAGGCTTTTCGCTTATTACGGAGTTTGCCGTATTCGATAAAAAGTAATAAATTCGTTCCATTTTATTTGTCTGTTTGGAATAAAACACTTACTTTTGTAGTATGGATAAGAAGATAAGGGAAATCTACTATTCGGATGAGTATAAAGAAAACAAGTTAAATAAGCTTCAGACCTCATCAGCAAGATTAGATAAAGAGTATGGCCCAAAAAGTTCTCCTTCACGTGAAGCTTTTGAAGCTCGTGCTAAATCTTTCTATTATGCTGAAATATTGAAAGAGCAGCGTAAGCAACAGAAGATGACTCAACAACAATTGGCTGATAAGATTGGCAAGAAGCGTGAGTTTATCAGTAATATAGAGCGTGGTAATAGTGATATGCAGCTGTCAACCTTTCTCTTAATTAGTAATGCACTTGGGCTCAGATATTCTTTAGTTGTTGGTTGAATATGATATTATTGATATTTGACAGTTTCAAGGGTTGCATGAGCAGCCAGGAGGCAAACGAGGCGTGCGCCAAAGGATTGAGAGCCCAGCATGGCGATGTGGAGATAAAGCAGATCGAGGCCAGCGACGGTGGCGAGGGCTTCCTGAGAGCAATGCGTCCCGATAGGGTGGAGCACTGCCATGTCCACGATGCGATGATGCGGTGGACCGATGCTGCCTATGGTATCAAGGATGGCAAGGGCATCATCGAGGTGGCGCAGGCCGTGGGGCTCGACAAGATAGAACCGGAACTGCGCAATCCGCTCGTGGCCACGAGCTACGGCGTCGGCGAGCTGATGGTGCAAGCGTGGGAACAGGGTTGCCGCGAGTTTATCGTGGGACTGGGCGGCTCAGCGACGAGCGACTGCGGACTGGGCATGCTTCGTTGTCTGCGCCACCATGCCCAACAGCGGTTGCATCAGATGTGGTACGACCTTTTCGACACCTCTGTGCTGAAGTCGATCCGCGTGACGCTTGCTTCCGATGTCGATAATCCGCTCACAGGTCCGCGTGGCGCTGCCCATGTCTTTGCACCGCAGAAGGGAGCCGATGACCGGCAAGTGGAACTTCTTGAGCGTCGGGCGGCAACCTTCGCTACGATGGCTGCCAAACATCAGGGCTACGACATGAGCCAAAGACCCGGCGCCGGTGCCGCCGGTGGACTGGGCTATGCCTTCATGCAGTTCATGGATGCTCAGATGGAGAGTGGCGCTGAACTGGTATTGCGAAGCAATCGTTTCGACGACATGCTGCAACATGCCGATCTTGTCATCACGGGCGAGGGTGCTTCCGACACCCAAACACTCATGGGCAAACTGCCAAGCATAGTCTTGCGTCATGCGCAGAAGGCAGGAGTCCCCGTCGTTCTTGCCAGTGGACGCATAGAGGACCGGGACGCATTGCTCGGCGCTGGCTTCTCGCAAGTAGTATGTATCAACGACGGACAGCCCGCTGACGAGAATCCGCTCGACAAGGAAGTGGCACAAAAACGATTGGCGGTTGCAGCTCAGCGAGTTGTTCTTGTCGATGGGCACGACATGTAGGTTGTATATATATGATGCCTTGAAATATATTACAGCTCTGATTTTTCCCGACAAAAGCTTGTCGTGGCGAGGTTGCAATATAGAGAAGGAAAACGCGGATTTCTGATTCTTTAGGCTCATTTTTGCCATGAGAGACGAAGAAAACAGTTGTCTTCAAAAGAAAAAGCACTTACTCCTGCCCTTTCTATTCCAGATTCTCATCCTGCGTGATCGTCACTGTCCCCAGCTTGCTGATCTTCAGCACGAGCGGGACATACTCGTCGCTCGACTTGTCGGGATTGCCAACGCTGGCCGCAAAGACGAGTTCCGGCCCCTCGGAACGCACAAAGACAATGCCCAAGAGCGCACCATTCTTATAATACTGGTCATCGACCTTGGCTTTGAAGTCAGCTTTGGTAAACTCACGGTTGAAAAACTCGGAGCCGTTCTGCCGCAGGATACGCACGCTGATCTTGTTATCATAGTACTCGTGGCTGCCATCAGAAGCCTTGGCCAGACTCTTATCGGCATGGCGCTTGACCTCGACAGTATAGATGCCACCGACCCAGCCAACCTTGCGCGACACAGTGTTGTCGCCCATCACACGGGGACCTTTCGGCTCGACGACCTTTTGAACCTTGCGCACAGGCTGCACCTTGGTATTGTCCTTGCAGCCCATAAAGAGCATCACCGTCAGGAGTATCAAAGCCAATGAAGTGTATATTTTCATCGTTTTTTGTGTATTTACCGGTGCAAAGGTAGGAAAAAACTACGAAAAAGCGACAGATTGCACAAAAGAATACTAAGAAAAAGACGCTTTTTCTTTGATATTCCACTCGTTTACACTAACTTTGCATCTACAAACATGTAACAAACCATCAACAAACAGAGAACTGATGATACGAAAAGTCATTGCACTGTTTCTTTTTGTCCTTTTACTGATGGGTTGCCGACATCAAAATGTCAGCAAACCACAAGAGACCGCCACGGACACGACGGCCATGATGGTCTATCAGATACAGCATTGTGCGAAACTATATACCCAAGAGTATAAGCTCCGCAAGATCGTCGTCTACGACGACACTGCGGCAGTCACCGGACACGTGTTCGGGCAAGATTTCAAGATGAACCTGCCTCTCGGCAAGCGCCGCATTGCCATACCCATGACGGCCACGGCGCAAGCCTCGATCGACTTCTCCCATTTCTCAGCCTCACAGGTACGGCACGACGGCAAAAAGTTGGAGATCATCCTGCCTGACCCGCAGGTGACGCTCACCGCCACGACCATCGACCACGAACAAGTCAAGGAGAAGGTGTCGCTGCTGCGCACCCGATTCTCCGACGAAGAGCGCTCACGCATCGAGCAGCAGGGGCGTACGGCCATCGTCAAGTCGCTGGAACAGATGAACCTCACCGAGAGCGCACGACAGAGTGCCGTACAGCAGCTCATGCCGATGCTGCGGCAGATGGGCTGGAGCGACGAGGACGTGGTGATCACCTTCCGCGATGATCTCGGCAACAGCCCCTTTGAAACCCTTATCCGTAAAACGAACTAAGCCATGACAACAAAGCACTCTCTCTTCTCTCGCCTGCTGGGCCGCGCAAGCACCGACCTGCGCCTGGTGCTCATCTCGGCTACGGTCACCCTCGTGCTCGTTGTCGCTGCCGTGTTCCTCATCAAGCGGGCGTTGTCGGATCAGCACGTTGAGATTACGCACAACCAGGAGATCAGCGTCACGCCCGTGGTCATGGAGAGCATCCGCAACACGGGGCAGTGGGTGTTCATGGAGATCGCTGACGAGGAACTCGTCGACACCGTGCGCCACGGCTTCTTCGGCGACGACGAGCTGGCACGCGTCTACTACGGCACGCTGCGCCTCGGCTTCGACATGCAACAATATAAAGAGGAGTGGCTCAGCGTCCGGGGCGACACGCTCATCGCCACGCTGCCACCCATCGGACTGGTAGACGACAACTTTCTCGACGAGGCCCGCACACGTTCCTTCTACGAGAGTGGGAAATGGAGCGAGCAAGACCGCACCGCCATGGCCGAGCAAGCAAAGGCAAAGATGCGGCAACGCTGTCTGAGCAAAGCCAATCTGGCATCGGCACGGAAAAACGCACGGACGCAGCTCTGGACGATGTTCCATGCACTGGGATTTAAAAACATCAGGATAGAAAACAAGTAACATAGAGGATAGCATGAGTCAAGTCAACGAATTCTTCACGACTCTCAGCGGACTGCTGTGGGGCTGGCCAATGATCATCTTATTGTTGGGCACGCATATCTTTCTGACTTTTCGGTTGCACATTCCGCAGCGCTTTCTGTGGACAGCCATCAAGTTGTCGGTGAAGCGTGACCCCGGTGCCACGGGCGACGTGTCGCAGTTTGGCGCACTGGCCACGGCATTGGCAGCGACAATCGGCACGGGCAACATCGTCGGCGTGGCGACAGCTATCTCGCTCGGCGGTCCGGGTGCCGTGCTGTGGTGCTGGCTGACAGGTGTCTTCGGCGTGGCGACAAAGTATTCCGAAGGCCTGCTCGCCATCAAATACCGCGTCAAGACAGCCGACGGCCGCATGTTGGGCGGTCCGATGTATGCGCTGGAGAAAGGCTTGGGATGGAAATGGCTGGCCGTGCTCTTCGCTGTCTTTGCCGCATGTGCCTCGTTTGGCATCGGCAACACCGTGCAGGCCAACGCCATCGCGACGATAGCCCACGAGAGCTACGGCATCAGTCCGGCGATCGTCGGCACCGTCATCACGCTGCTCACGGCGGCGGTAATCATTGGCGGCGTGAAGAGCATCTCCAAGGTATGCAGCATGTTGGTGCCGTTCATGGCGGTCTTCTATGTCTTAGGCTGCATCTATATTCTCTTTGTCAACCACAGCAGTCTGTGGCCCGCCCTACAACTAATCGTCCGTTCGGCTTTCACGCCGCAGGCAGCAGGCGGCGGTTTTGTCGGTGGCACGGTGATCATGGCAGCCCGCTACGGCATCGCCCGCGGTCTGTTCTCCAACGAGTCGGGACTGGGCTCGGCACCGATCGTAGCCGCAGCCGCACAGACACGCAACCCGGTCAGGCAGGCTTTGGTATCGAGTACGGCAACGTTCTGGGACACCGTCATCATCTGCGCGCTGACCGGACTGGTCATCGTCAGCAGCATCATCGCCTATCCCGACATTACGTTCCACGACGGCGCGCAGCTCACCAAGGTGGCTTTCAGCAAGATTCCCTACGTCGGCAAGCCACTGCTGACCTTTGGATTGCTGACCTTCGCCTTTAGCACGATACTCGGCTGGAGCTATTATGGCGAGCGCTGTGTGGAGTATTTGGGTGGCCGCCGCTGGATGTTGGGCTACCGCCTGCTCTACATCGTGTGTGTGTTCATCGGCAGTGTGATCTCTCTGGAACTGGTTTGGAACATCGCCGACTGCATGAATGCGCTCATGGCAATCCCCAACCTGCTCTCCCTGCTCTTCCTCAGCGGCATCATCGTGCACGAGACACGTAAGTATCTGTGGCGAGGACGACTGGACCGAGAGATGGAGGAGGGGACAGACGAGACACAAAGCGAGGAGACAGAACAGCAGAGGGCTTAGACAGAAAGACGAATAGCCTTAGACAGAAAAACCATTGTCTTTTTAGATATAAAGACATAAAAGACATATTATTCTATACATAATTCATGATCATTCAGCTATAGTATTTGACCACTGAATCATCATAAATAAACCACTTGGCACGATTTTTAGCTCGTGCATCCTTTGACAACGAGGTGCCCCAAGAGGGCACACGGGCATTCTATGCGCAAAAAAACAGTGATTCTCTCTCTATGGACTTTCGCATCTGGCCCCAAATATCACTTAAGCGGATTGAGAAATAAGTAACACGAAGTTTCTCTTTTGTTATTTCAAGGCTTTATGGTATGTATCACAAAGAGTTTGTTACATGTTACAAACTCTATGAGCTTTTTATATGTTAACTTTGCAGCGTTTTCAACCAAAAAAATATTAAGGTTAACATAAAAGGCTAAAAACGGTGGTATAGATCCTAATAAATAAAAAGCTTAAATAATGAAGAGAACATGAACAAACTATTGTTAAGAACACAACGATTAGCCACCACGCTGACGTTGGCTTCGCTCTTTGCTGTAGGCGTGCAGGCCCAGCAGAAGTATACGGTCAAGGGTAGTGTGGTTGACGAGAAAGGTGAGCCGGTTATCGGCGCCACCATCATGGAAGGCGGTTCTTCCAATGGTACCGTCACCGACTTGGACGGCAACTTTGTCATCAATGTCAAAGGTGCCGGCTCCACGTTGAAGATCTCTTATGTGGGCATGTTGCCGCAAGACGTGAAGGTGGGCAGTAAGCATACGATGCGTGTCACTCTTCGCGATGACGACCAGAATCTCGGTGAGGTCGTCGTTGTCGGTTACGGCCAGCAGAAGAAGGCCTCTGTGGTCGGTTCCATCACTCAGACCACGGGTAAGGTGCTTGAGCGCGCCGGTGGCGTGAGCAGCATCGGTGCCGCACTGACCGGTAACCTGCCGGGTGTGGTGACGATGAGCTCCACGGGTATGCCGGGCGAGGAAGACCCGAAGATCGTCATCCGTGGCGTGAGCTCGTGGAACAACAGCGACCCGCTGATCCTTGTCGACGGTATTGAGCGTCCGATGAACAGCATCGACATCTCCTCCGTGCAGAGCATTTCCGTACTCAAGGATGCCTCCGCTACCGCCGTCTACGGTGTGCGTGGTGCCAACGGCGTGATCCTCATCACCACCAAGCGTGGTCAGGAGGGTCAGGCCAAGATAGAAGTAGGCATGAACGCCACGCTGAAGTTCGTCAGTCAGCTGCCTGGCTCGCTCCACAGTGCCGACGCGCTGATGATCCGCAACCAGGCCGCTGAGCAGGAGCTCGGCTTGAAGCCTGACTCTTGGAACAAGGTACTGCCCATCGACATCATTGAGAAATACCGTCATCCTGCCAATCTTGAGGAGGCTGAGCGCTATCCCGATGTAGACTGGCAGAAAGAGGTGTTCAAGAACCACGCCATGGCCTATAACCCACACGTCAACGTCAGTGGAGGTACACGCTTTGTCAAGTACTTCGCTGCCATCGACTACCTGCATGAGGGCGACCTCTTCCGCCAGTGGGACAACAACCGCGGCTACAAGGCAGGTTACGGCTATGACCGTATCAACGCGCGTACGAACCTCGACTTCGCACTCACACGCACCACTACCTTAAAGGTGAACCTCTTCGGCAGCCACGGTGAGCGCAAGGGACCTTGGGGCACCGCTACCGGTTCGTTTGGTGAGAGTCAACTTTGGCAGGCCGCTTACAGCGCACCGCGCGACGCCTTTATTCCACGCTATAGCGACGGCACATGGGGCTACTATCCCGCCGACACGCAGGGGGCACCGAACTCTATCCTCAACCTTGCCCTTTCCGGTACAGAGAAACACACCACCACACGTATCAACACCGACTTCACGCTGACACAGAATCTCGACTTCATCACCAAGGGACTCTCGGCCAGCGCGCTCGTCAGTTGGGACAACGTCTTCCAGGAGGACGGACGCGGCATCAACGATCTCTATCACAATGCACAGGAGAAATGGATTGATCCCGCAACGGGAAAGACCGTGTACTTGCAGCCACAGCAGGGAAACACCAACTTCGATTTCCAGGAAGGCATCCTTTGGACTACGGCCGGCGGTTCGGTCAACAACGGTGCCACCGTGCGCAACCTCTTCTATCAGGCACAGCTCAACTATGCCCGCAAGTTCGGCAAGCACGACGTGACCGCCATGGGCGTATTCAACAGTACGGAGAATGCCTACGGCAGCGACTTCTCGCACTACCGTGAGGACTGGGCCTTCCGTGCCACTTATAACTACGACGGCCGCTACTTCGCTGAGTACAATGGTGCTTACAACGGTTCCGAACAGTTCGGTCCCGACTATCGTTTCGACTGGTTCCACTCCGGTGCCGTGGGCTACACGATCAGCGAGGAGAAGTTCTTCAAACCGCTCAAGAAGTATGTCGACCTGCTCAAGTTCCGTTACAGCATCGGTCAGGTCGGTGACGACGGTGCCAACATCGGCCGCTGGCTCTATGCCACACAGTGGGCTTATGGCGGCAGCGCGGTCTTGGGACTGAACGGCGACAACAGTCCTTATACATGGTACAAGGAGTCGAAGATTGGTAACTCGAACATCCACTGGGAGAAGTCAACCAAGCAGAACTTCGGTATCGACTATGGCTTCTTCGGCGGACTCATCACGGGTAACATCGATTTCTTCGTCGACAACCGACACGACGTGCTGATTGCCGGTGGCAACCGCGCCATTCCTTCCTACTTCGGTGCCACAGCGCCGACGGCCAACCTCGGTAAGGTGCGTACCAAAGGTTATGAGTTGGAGTTGCGTTTGAACAAGACCTTCAACGGTCACCACGTCTGGGGTAACTTCTCCATGACGCACGCTACCAACAAGATTCTGAAGTACGATGACCCGTCACTGCTCCCAGGCTATCAGAAGCAGGAGGGCTATGCCATCGGTCAGGATCACGCCTTTCTGACCACAGGCTTCGCCAACTCATGGGACGACGTCATCGGCGTCACCCGCTACGACACCAACGACGACCAGAAAATGCCGGGTATGTATGATGTTATTGACTACAACGGCGATGGTGTCATCGACAGCAACGATAGCGCACCCTATGGCTACACCGGTACACCGGAGAACACCTACAACGCCACCATCGGTTGGGACTGGAAAGGATTCTCGGTCTATGTGCAGTTCTATGGTGTGACGAATGTCGACCGCTATGTCGGCTTCAACTCACTGGGCAAGAACCTCGACACCGTCTTTGACGAGGGTACCTTCTGGACCAAGTACACCCAGAATGCCAGCGCGCCGATTCCACGTCTGAACTCCCAACCCTCGTACTACGAAGGCACACGTTTCCACTACGACGGCAGCTTCATCCGTCTGAAGAACGCCGAGGTGAGCTACACCTTCACCCAGCCGTGGGTGAAGCATCTCGGACTCAGCAGCCTGATGGTCTATGTCAACGGCAACAACCTCTGGGTGTGGAGCCGTATGCCGGATGACCGTGAGAGCAACTACGCCGGTACGGGTCTGGCCTCGCAAGGTGCTTATCCTACTGTCAAGCGTGTCAACATGGGTATTAAAATCAATCTGTAATACTGTCTCCAACAATGAAAAAGATAAGACTATATATAGGGCTGTTGTGTGCTTCGCTGTCGTTGACACTCGCACAGACCAGCTGCACCGACTACCTCGACAAGGCACCCGAAAGCGACATCTCGGACAAGGATGCCTTTAAAGACTTCCAGAATTTCCAGGGATTCACCGAGGAACTCTACAACTGCATCCCTGAGTTTGACAAGGGATATTGGACTAACTCATGGAACTGGGGCGAGGATGAACTGCAAAACGTCGGCATCAACTACCACATGGTCTACAAGATCGACCAGGGCGACTTCTGGGGCTGGCAGAGCAGCCACGACGGTTGGCAGAGTGGATTTATGGACCGCAACGGCTTCAACACGGGCGGCGACCGCTTCTCCCACTCTCTCGTGCCGGGATGCTGGTACGGTATCCGCAAGGCTAACCTCGGTCTTGCCAACATCGACAACTTCGTGGGTACCAAGGAAGAGAAGGACCTCATCATGGGACAACTCTATTTCTTCCGTGGCTGGTTCCACTTCCAGCTCATGCAGTACTTTGGTGGACTGCCTTATATCGATAAGGTGTTACCCGCCGACCAGGAGTTGCGCGAGCCGAGACTGAGCTATCAGGAGTGCGCCGAGAAGGCTGCTGAGGACCTGCGCAAGGCTGCCGACCTGCTGCCCGTCAACTGGGACAACACCACAGTGGGTAAGAACACGCTCGGCAAGAACCAGCTGCGCGTGACCAAGATTGCCGCTCTAGCCTATCTCGGCAAGGATCTGCTCTGGGCAGGCTCACCGCTGATGAATAAGGTGAGCACGGGCAATGCCTCTTACAACCAGGATTTCTGCAAGCGTGCCGCTGAGGCCTTCGGCGAGGCGCTCGCCATGGTGGAGAGCGGACAGACACAGTTTGGCCTGCTGCCGATGAAGGACTATGGCCGCAACTTCTATTCTATCGACGACAACGGCAAGGTGCCCGGGCAGAGTGCCGACGGTTCCGTCACGGAGGCTATCTTCCGCGGTCCGCTCTTCAACGGCGACTGGAATGGAACCAACTGGGGACTCTCGAAGCAGTTCTGTGCCGTGAACAGCGACCTTTCCGAAGGTGGTGTGTGGTCACTGCCCACTGCCAACTATGTCAATTACTATGGCATGGCCAACGGATTGCCCCTCGATGACCCGCAGAGCGGCTTCGATCCCACTCATCCTTGGAAAGGCCGTGACCCGCGCTTCTACAATGATATCCGCTTCGACGGCGAGAAGATCTTCAAGAGCAACGATGTCGCCAAGCACGAAGTGCACACAGAAGCAGAGATCAGTGCAGATCCCGCAAAGTCCATCCGCTACGCCGACCTCGAGACAGGCGGCATGTACCGCAGTGTGGATAAAGGCAGCCGCACAGGCTATCTGCTCTATAAGTTCATTGACAACAGCTGCAACAAACTCGACGACGGCTATGGCTTTACTCACCACTTCCTGATCCATCTGCCCTGGATGCGCCTGAGCGATGTCTATCTGATGTATGCCGAGGCTGCCGCAGAGGCCATGGGCTCGGCCAATGCTAAGGTGGGACAGTGCCCGCTGACAGCTTTGGAGGCCGTCAACAAGGTACGCGCTCGTGCCGGTGTTGACCCTGTCGCTGCCAAGTACGCCTCTTCACTCGACGGCTTCATGAGCGAGTTGCGACGTGAACGTGCCGTAGAGCTGGCCTACGAGGGCCACCGCTTCAACGACCTGCGCCGTTGGCTGCTCCTTGACAAGTATCCTTACACCATCAAGACCTCACAGGAGTTCAAGCGCGTGAAATGTGATCTCGAGCATCCGGAAAACAACGAGGTGTCGGGCTTCACACAGAAAGTCATCCTCACCCGCAACTTCTCGGAGAAGCACTACTGGCTGCCGCTGAAGAAGAGCGACGTGAGCATCTATCCCGAGTTTAAGCAAAACCCAGGATGGTGATCCTCTATGAGAACTGTAAAAGTAAAAGGGTAAAAAAGTAAAAAGGTAAAACTTCAAACCTTAGCGTTCAATGAATAATCCAAAAACATATAAGACAAATGTTCTGACGCTCGCCATGCTTGCCATGTCTGCTACGGCTCTCGGACAGACCGTTGCCGACTCCACACAAGTCAACGTGGCTTTCGGCTCCAAGGCGAAATCGGAACTCATGGGCGGTGTCTCGGCCATTGACATGGTGGATCTGACTCGCAAGAACTATAACACCTACAGCCTCGACGCCCTTCAGGCCTATGCCGGTGGATACACGGGGCAGCTGTGGAACATGGGCGACGCCCTCGTGCTCGTCGATGGAGTGCCCCGCGATGCCAACAACGTGCTGCCCACAGAGATTGAGCAGATCACTTTCCTCAAGTCGGCCAGTGCCGTGGCACTCTATGGAAGCCGTGCGGCTAAGGGTGCCGTGCTGATTACTACCAAGCGTGGACGTACCGAAGGACTCCACGTCAGCGTGCGTGGCAATGCCGGACTCTTCACACCGAAAGAGTATCCTACCTATCTCGGTGCCGCACAGTACATGAGCCTCTACAACGAGGCCCTGACCAACGATGGCAAGAGTGCCGCTTACACCGACGAGGATATCTATAACTATGCTTCGGGACGCAATCCCTATCGCTATCCCAGCATCGACTTCTTCTCAAAAGACTACCTCAAGAAAGCATATACACGCTACGACGGAAATGCTGAGTTTGAGGGAGGCGGAAAGTTCGCGCACTTCTATGCCAACATCGGACTGTATCATGTCGGCGACCTCATTAAGTTCGGCGAGGGTAAGCACAACCACACCAACCGGCTCAACGTGCGTGGCAACATCGACCTGAGGCTCAACGACTGGATCACGGGATGGGTAGACGCCAACGCTACCTTCTATGATCAGCGCGGCGACCGCAGCAACTACTGGAGCCAGAGTGCTTCGATGCGCCCCACAAGCCAGTACCCGCTCACGCCGCTCATCCCTATCGACCTGATAAATCCCGACGTGCAGGAAATGCAGAAGATGATCGCTAACAGCAACTATGTCGTTGACGGAAAGTATATGCTCGGCGGTACGCAGAGCCAGCAGACCAATCCTTTCGCTGCCATGTATGCGGCTGGATACAGCACTTATACCAGCCGTCAGCTGCAGTTCGACGCCGGCATCAACTTCAATCTCGACAAAGTGCTGCAAGGACTGAGCTTCAAGACCCATGCTGCCATCGACTACGCTACCTCGTACAACAGCAGCATCCAGAACGACTACTCGACCTATGAGCCCATCTGGACAAACATGAATGGCAAGGATGAGATCATCGGACTGAAAAAATACGGCATAGATAAGCACACGGGCACAAAGATCGTAAGCGGCTCAAAGACCATTCAGACGGTATTCTTCTCGGGACAGTTCGACTACAACCGTCAGTTTGGCCTCCATGCTGTCGACGCAACCTTGCTGGCTCACGGCTATCAGGTGACCACCACGGGAGAGTATCACCGTACGAGCAACGCCAACCTCGGCTTGAACGTCGACTACAACTACGACCGACGCTACTACGCCAACCTGGCTATGGCTGCCATTCACTCGGCAAAGCTGGCTGAGGGACACCGTGAGGCCCTCTCGCCTGTGGCTACCGTCGCATGGCGCGTGAGCCGTGAGAAATGGATGAAGCCGACAGAGTCGTGGCTCGACGATTTGAAGATCAATGCCTCCTATGGTGTGATCAACGAGGATCTCGACATTGAGAAATACTATATGTACGACGACATCTTCACCGCCACCGGTACTTGGTGGGGCTGGAGTGAGAGTGCCAATTCCATGCAGACGTCCGACTCTCAGCGTGGTGGTAACAAAGACCTGGGCTTTGTCAAGCGCAAAGAGCTGCGTTTCGGCCTCGACGCTTCTTTCGGAAAGGGACTCGTTCGACTCAATGCCAACTACTATAACGTGAAGTTCGACGGACTACTCATCACGCCGGAGACGCTCTACCCGAGTTATTTCCATACTTACTGGCCCGTGTCGACGTTCATGCCCTATATCAACTACAACGCTCAGCGTCGTAGTGGCTTCGATTTCACTGTCGACGTGCACAAGCAGGTCGGCGACGTGGATCTCAGCGGTGGCATCACTGGCATGACTTTCTCATCGAAGAACACCAAGGTCAGCGAGAATGTGGAGTATGACTGGCAGAAGAGCCAGGGCGCACGCATCGATGCACTTCGCGGATACCATTGCTTAGGATTCATCAATGAAGACGACGTCGTGCGCGGCACTGACGGGGCTATTACCGGATACAAAGACGGCATCGCTGTCATCAACAGCAACACCAAGCCCGGTGATCTCAAATACCAGGACATGAACGGTGACGGACTTATCGACAGCCGTGATCAGGTGGTGCTCGGACACTGGACGCCGAACTTCTATCTGGGAGTCCATTTCACAACGAAGTACAAGGGCTTTACCTTCTTCATGAACTGGACCGGCAACTTCGGTGGCATGGGCGTGAAGGACAACAGCTACATGTGGTGCTACGGCAGCCGCAAGTACTCTGATGTGGTACTCGGACGCTGGACACCGGAGACTGCCACAACAGCCACTTATCCCCGCCTGACTACCGAGGGCGGTGAGCTCAACTTCGTAACCTCTGATTTCTGGACCTATAAGACCGATGCCGTGCGCCTCAACAAGGTGCAACTGACCTACGACCTGCCTGAGAACCTCTTCCAAGGCAAGTGGGTCAAGGGACTGAGCGTGTATCTCAGCGGCAGCAATCTTCTCACCATATCGGGAGAGCGGAAATATATGGAGACCAGCGTGGGATCGTTCCCACAGACACGGTTCTACAATCTCGGTGCTAAGGTAAACTTCTAATTCTTCTGTCATCATGAAAACAAGAAAATATAAATATCTCTTTCTCGTGGCGGCACTCGGTCTGACGCTCACTTCCTGTGACGACCTCTTCGAGCCCGCCAAGGAAAACAACCTCGGCCTTGACTACATGGACAAAAATGCGTCCTACGCCGAGGGTGTGCTCGGCAATGCCTATACGCGCATTCCCTGTGGCAGCTTTCCTTTCAGTGAGGTGGGCACTGACGATGCCGTGAGCAACGATGCTACCAACAGCTGGCGTAAACTCGCCGGGGGCACGTGGACATCAAACAACAACCCCACGGAGCGCTGGCGCGACTGTCGGGCAGGAATCATGTATGTCAACCTCTTCCTCAGCCGTGTCGACGGTGTGCACTGGGCCGACGACGATGTGGCCCGCCGCCTCTATGCCAGCCGTGAAAAGGGGGAGGCTTTCGGTATGCGTGCCATGTTTATGTACTATCTGCTACAGGCTCATGCCGGATACGACGAGAGCGGACAGCTTCTCGGTGTGCCTGTCGTCACTACGCCGGAGGGTGCCTCCAGCAACTTCAACGTGCCGAGAAATACCTTTGAGGAGTGTATGAAGGCATTTTATGCTGACTGCGACTCTGCGCTCGCCCTGTTGCCCGACAAGTATGTCGACATCACTTCCGACGCAAGCATCCCGGCATATTACAAGAAAATGGGAGCTGACGTGGACCGTATGAACCGTGTCTTCGGCGCAAAGTTCAACGGACGTATGGATGCTTCCATCGTCAAGGCGTTCCGTTCCAAGGCTGCCCTGTTGGCAGCCAGTCCGGCTTTCGCCGATGCTTCCGGCACCAACTATCAGCAGGCTGCCGACTATGCTGCTCAGGTACTCGATGCCATCGGTGGCATCGCCGGAATGGATCCCAACGGATGGACATGGTATGCCAACGGAAGTGAGATTGACGCTCTCTCCAACGGTGCTAACCCCAAAGAGGTGTTGTGGAGAAGCGAGAAGTCGAAAGAGAACTACAACTGGGAGTCCGACAACTATCCTCCTTCGCTCTATGGCAAGGGCCGCATCAACCCAACACAGAACTTTGTCGATGCCTTCCCCGCAGCCAATGGCTATCCGATCACTGACCCGCGCAGTGGCTACGATGCCAAGAATCCTTATGCCAACCGCGATCCGCGACTGACGGCTTATGTGGTTGTCGACGGCGGACAGGTCGGCGTGAACAACACTAAGATCAATACAGAGGTGGGATCCGGTAAGGATGGTATCAACACCGAGGTGGGAAGCTCCACGCGCACTGGTTACTATCTGCGGAAGCTGCTCCGTCAGGATATCAACCTCGATCCGAAGGTCAACAGCAAACAGTATCACTATACGCCGCGTATCCGCTACACCGAGATCTTCCTCAACTATGCCGAGGCTGCCAACGAGGCTTTCGGGCCGAAAGGTACCGGTACGCACAGCTACTCGGCCTATGACGTCATCAAGGCACTGCGCCACCGTGCCGGCATCACCGACGACAGCTATCTCGACGAGTGCGCTCAGTCTAAGGAGAAGATGCGTGAGCTTATTCGCAACGAGCGCCGCATCGAGCTCTCCTTCGAAGGCTTCCGCTTCTGGGATCTCCGTCGTTGGAAAGCACCGATTACCACTGCGGCTAAGGGTATGAGCATCTCTGCTGACAAGGACGGAAATAAGATTTATACGCCTGTCAACGTGGAGGAACGCGACTATAAAGACTATATGTACTATGGTCCGATTCCTTATTCCGAGATGCTGAAATTCAGTGAACTGAAACAAAACAAGGGTTGGTAAAGCCCGTCTCATGCTGCTCTCTCCTTATTATATATAGGAGAGGGCAGGGAAGAGACGAAGACTTGATCAGCTTTAACATCATTCAAATCATTCTGTAATTAATGAATATGATTATGAACAAGACTTTAAAAATGCTGGCGACACTCGCCTTGCCTTTGACTCTCGCGCTGGGATTCGCTTCCTGCGAGAATGGCGACAAGGAATTTGACGACTATGACTACCAGACAGTCTATTTCGCCCAGCAGAATCCTATACGTACTATCACCCTCGGCGAGGATGATGTGTTCCCCAATGACCTCGACAACCAGCATGAGTGCCAGTTACAGGTCGTTGTCGGTGGCGTCTGGAAAAACAATAAAAACCGTCATGTGAAGATCGCTGTGGACAACAGCCTCGTCGACAACCTCTCTTTTGACGGTATCAACGGTGCTGCGTTTGCCAACACGGGTAAGCCTGTCATGGCAATGCCGCAGAACTATTATGAGTTGGAATCAACTGACGTGACCATTCCAGCAGGCGATGTGCGCGGTAAGGTCAACGTGCATCTCACCGATGCTTTCTTCGCTGATCCCAAGTCGGCTGAGGTTACCTATGTGCTGCCGGTGCGTATCGTGTCGGCTGAGGACTCTATCCTGAAGGGCCAAGACTACACGCTCTATGCCATCACCTATAAGAATCCGTATGCCGGAAGCTGGATTGTCACCAACGATGGCAGCGTCGTGACGCTCTCTACGCTGTCGATGAGCCAGGTGGCTTATCCTCATTCTGAGGTAGTAAAGGTCGACGGCAAGGAAAAATCGCTCGACGGCACGGTGGTCATGACAGTTGGCAACGACGGTGCGGTGACGTTCTCCACGGCTTCCCAAGACTGTACGGTGACGGGTACCGGCAAGTGGACATCACTCGGCGCGAAGAAAGATACTTCAAAGAAATGGGGCGACAAGGACCGTGACCTCTTTGAAGTGAAGTATACCATTACTTATAAGTACACCGACGGCGGCCAAACCAAGACGCTCGTCAAAGACTATGACGAGAAACTAGTGATGCAGACGCGCGGCAATAAGATGCAGACATTCTCTACCAAGTAATTTTTTTTAGACCTGACTATGAACAAATCTATATTATTCATCGCGGCGACAGCACTGATGCTCTCAGCCTGTGCCGACGACAATGTTCCCGGATTCAGTGTCGACGAGCCTGCCTACGATTCGGCTTATGCATATCTCGACAGCTATGCACCACTGAAGGAATATCTGGCTCAAAGCAAGAATCCTAATGTACATTTAGGAGTAGGTACCTCTGCTTCTGATTATATCAAGAAGGGTGTAGTCTATGCTTTGACCAACAGCAACTTCACGGAGACGGAACCGGGAAATGCCATGAAGATGGCTTCTTGTGTGAACGCTGATGGGGACATGAACTTCGAAACAGTGGAGAACTATGTCAACGCTGCTACTGACGCTGGCCTGTCGGTATATGGTCACACGCTGGCCTGGCACTCACAGCAACCTGTGGCTTATTTAAATAAATGTATTGCTGATAAGATGACCAGCGACGGCCCGGCCGTTGTGGGATGGACGGACGTAAAGAAGATAACCTATAAGGATGGTAAATTCGGCGCACTAGCAAATCCATGTGGATAATTTAACGCTTTCACCGCTTGAATTGAATATTCTTTGTTACCTTTGCACCACCCAAGGAACAAGAATATGGATCCATACGTACAGTTAGTGAAGCTGGTGCTTCCGCCAGAAGTGAGTGAGTCATTCGAGTTGAAGAAAGTTGAAGTGGAGAAGGTGTCAGGTGGCGACATGCTCCATATCTATCTTGATGAGGACAGGGCGACGCCGGACAACCGGACAGACCTGCGGCCGAACGGCTTCTACCCTGAGATGCTGATTCGTGACTTTCCCATCCGTGACCATAAGGTGACGCTACATGTGCGTCGCCGTAGGTGGATAGACCCTCAGGGAGAGAACATCGGAACGGACTGGACATTGGTCCAGAAAGGTACCCGCTACTCAGTTGAGTTTGCGGCTTTTTTAAAAGGGTTGCTTGGACAAATACCCGATTACGGCCCGCTCTCTTGAGAAATACTTCCATATCAAAGGCGATCAGTTTGAACGAGCGTACAAGGATCATCTCAGCGGCTACCGTGACTGGACGGAGGCCGAGCATGCGGCCGACTGGCTTATATTCCCTGAGAACATCGGCACTCACATCAGCATAGACGAGACGGCCGTGTCCATGGGCGAGTTGTACACCATCGTCTCCAACAAAGCAGCTCACGGGCAGAAAGGCGCTATCATAGCGCTTGTCAAGGGTACCAAGTCCGAGACCGTATCTGAGGCTCTGAAGAAGATAGACGAAGCCAAGCGAAACCTTGTCGTTGAAATCACGATGGACTTCTCAGACAGCATGCACGCCATAGCTGAGGAATGCTTCCCCAAGGCGATGATCACCATTGACCGGTTCCATACGCAGCAGTTCTCCATTGATGCCATGCAAGAGCTCCGAGTGCGTTTGAAGCGCGAGGAGCGCAAGAAAGACATTGAAGCACGAGAGCAGCATAAGTACAACGTTGAGCGCCGACTGGAGCGCCGCAAAGAGGACAAGACGGACAACCGCGGGGCTAAGCGCAAACGCAAGAACGAGGCGTACAAGCCCATGCGGCTGGCAAACGGTGACACGCCCATCGAGCTGCTGACCCGGAGCAGATATCTTCTCACGCAGTCTGGTGACAAATGGACGGATTCGCAGAAATTGCGGGCGAAGATACTCTTCGAGAGGTATCCGATCCTTCAGCAAGCATATAGCATCAACCATTCCTTGAGAATGATCTACAACAATAAGAACGCCACCAGAGAATCTGCACTGGAGAGCCTCGGGGAGTGGTACAACAAGGTTACTGACTTTGACGACGATGCCTTCAATACCGTCTCTGCTACCATCTACGAGAAACAAGAGGAGATTGTCAACTACTTCGTCTACCGTTCCACCAATGCCTCTGCTGAGTCGCTGAACTCGAAGATCAAGAACTTCAGAGCACAGCTTCATGGAGTCATTGATGTGGAATTCTTCCTCTACCGAGTTTCACTCATCTACGCGTAATAAATCCACATGGTTTTACCAGTGCCCCGTAAATTCCCTTACTATCCTATGGGATGCGAACCGCCTGTCATCGACGGATCTATCCATTTCGTTGGAACAGGCAATTGGTCTCAGTTCTTCTGTTCCCAAGGCAATAGCTTGGAAGCAGGAGACTATAAAGCGGTCATCCATGTGAAGTCGTCTGCACAGGTGAATGCGAACTTTGTCGTGCAGAATGGATGGGACGGTGATGCCCAAAAGATTCAAGGTAATATCACGCTTAATGAGGGCTGGAGCGATATTGTGTTTGAGATGCCCCGAGTCAAAGGCGGCAATTATGATATGATCATACAGCCTGGAACAGCCGAAGCTACCATCGATCTGCAGTCTATCACTATTCAAAAGAAAGTGTTGCTTAATGTACAGCCACAGACTCCTGAAGAGAAGAAGGACACGCTGACCAAAGCCATGGATCGCTGGATTAAGGGCATGATGGAAGCTTGTCAGGGGAAGGTCAAGGCTTGGGATGTCGTCAATGAGGCAATCTCCGGTCAGGACAAAGATGGCGACGGCTACTATGACTTGCAGTCGGCTACACGGGGAACTGTCAGCAAAGATGATGCTAAGAACAACTTCTATTGGCAGGACTATCTTGGCGACCTCGACTATGTGCGTACGGCTGTTCGCCTGGCCCGCCAATATGGTCCCAAGGACGTGAAACTCTTCATCAACGACTATAATCTGGAGAGTGACTGGGACGGCAATAAGAAGCTCAAGAGCCTGATACACTGGATTCAGCTGTGGGAAGGTGATGGCGTAACAAAGATCGACGGTATCGGTTCTCAAATGCACATCACATGCTATATGGACAAGCAGGTGGAAGAAAGCAAGAAAAATGCGATCGTCAACATGTTTAAGCTCTTGGCTCAATCCGGCAAACTCGTCCGTATCTCAGAGTTGGATATGTGTCTTGTGGACAAGGATGGCAAAAATGTCAATACGGCTGATGTTACAGAGGAGCAGCACCATGCGATGGCTGATCTCTATAAGTTTGTTGTCAGCAAGTATTTCGAGATCATACCAGTTGCCCAGCAGTGGGGCATTTGCCAATGGTGCGCCACGGACAGCCCGGCAAACAGTGGTTGGCTTGCCAACAGTCCGACGGGTTTATGGGATTTGAACTATAACCGCAAGCATACCTACGCAGGCTTCGCAGACGGACTGCAAGGCAAGTAAAAAAGGAAACACACGAGTTGTCAATTCCAACAACCCTTTCTGACTCTCCAATAAGGGGAGAGGGGGAGTGAAAGGCCGGATTCCGGCGGCTCCTTCCTCCCCGGAGGAGGGTAGGAAATAGATTTTCAACGCTTGTTTTTACTGCCTTACAAATGATTGTTCGCTGCGTAGATTTTAATCATTCCCTGCGTAGCGAACGATCTTTTTCTATAGCGTTACAACATTGGGAACATAGCTTCGACCCCAAAAGAACATAGCTTCGACCCCGCAAGAATGCAGCTTCAAACCCACTCAATCAAGGGCAACAGGATCATCGAAGTCAACCACCGTCTTGCCAAATACAGAAAGCAGGCCGCGGAAAGACTTACTTCGGAAGAAGGAATAAAATATAGGGGGAAAAGATGCATAGAGCCAGAGGCCGTCTTCGGACAGATGAAGTACGACATGAACTACAAACGCTTCAGGCACTTCGATATGGACAAGTCAAGATGGACTTTGCCTTCTTTGCGATTGCTTTCAACATAAAGAAAATGTGCTCGAAAATCAACAAAAAAGGCAAGGGAAAGCCTTTTGGAGCCACTAATACGGCCTATTCCTGCCTACTTGTGGTCCTGACGACTCTAAAAACAGCGAAAAATGGAATTTTAACTAAAAAGTCGACCTAATCCTAATTTTACGACTATCATTGTAAAAGAAAAGAGGATGCACCATAAAACTTAATTATGATACACCCTCTTTTTTTAGTGGTTATATCGGGTTTCCCAGTTTCGTTATTTCACGATCTTCTTACCACCTATTATATATATACCATGTGGCAGGGCGTTGAAGTCCTGGCCGACATAGCGGCCGTCAAGCGTATAGATGCACCTTGTTGTCGTTCCATTGTGCTCAATGCCTTTGATGTCGGTAGTGGTGTCGTGGACATAGTCAAAGGAGACAATACCCGTAGAGCTGTCGTAGGTGATGTTGCGGAGGGCCTTGCTGGTAGGCAACTTTTCGGTTTTATCGGAGTTGTACCAGCGCCAGTTAGGCTTGACATTGGTGTCGCTGAGCTCCATAACATTCATATTTGTTCCATTGCCAGTTCCAGGGAAGAGATCACCATAAAGACTGTTGTAATATGTATCTTTGTTTGCGTCAAGGTACGAGGACTGGCAGGCTCCATCAGCAGGTACTACCGCCATACCGGGATAGCCTTTTATGTTGTTATAAGTGTCGAAGATGTTGACCGTGCCATTGTTTGGCTCGTTGACGTGATAGACGAGCAGGCCGTTGCCGTATTGGTAACTGTTCCATCCTTTTCGTTGGATGCTTTCCAACATAAAGTATTCGTTGCTGTTGTCGGGGTTGGTAATCTTATAGGCCTTACCGCCTTCTTCTGTGGAGTTGGCGATGGTTACTTGTTGGTCGCCGTCCAATTCTGTAATGACAACCGGCCATCCCATCTGCTTCTTTTCCCATGCTGTGTATGCGGTAGGATAGAAACCATTATCACCGTATTCCCCTCCGTCCATGAGATCCCAGTATTCCATCTCCTGGTTGTCGACTTGCGCAGAGGCTGATGTAGGGTAGAAGTCGGGTAAACCTAAGGCGTGACTCAGCTCGTGACAGGTGACGCCTACGCCTGCTATACAGGGGACTGTGCCATTTTCTGTATCAAACTCTTCGTTGCTATTCAGATATACTGGCGTAAGCTCACCGGCCATGCTATACCATCTCAGGCTTTTGTTGGCAAGCGATCCGCTGATGCTTCCTGTGTTTGCCCAAACAGCTGTGGCTACGTCGTCGGCTGCGTTGGGGTATGTGCTGTAGTTCTGTCCTACACCTGCATAGATGATGTATACACAGTCTACGCTATTGCCGTCTGCGCAGAATGATGTCGCGTCATCGATCTTCTCACTGCTACTTTGGAGTTTGGCTATCGCGTCCTTCACTAAGCCTCTTGGATTCTCGTCGGAATTGTTTCCATGAGTGTTGCCTCCATAGTAGGTCTCGTCCTGGTCTAACGTCACGGGACCATAAATCTTAAAGGTAGGAGTGAACGCGCCGGAACTCATATCCGAGAAATACTGGGCGACGGAGCCATGGTTCTTGGCGTTGCCATAGCCCATACTCTTTTGCTCCGTTCCGTTGAAAAACTGTTCAAAAGCTTCTCTCGGCTTGTTGATGCTGAAATGCACATCCTTGAAGTTGACAAGGATGACGGGGATCGCAATGCTTCCTTTGTGGGGAACATAGCTGGGATATTGGCTTCCTATAGCTCTGCTGGCAATGCGGTTGGCGGCTCTCTCCCGCTCAATGATCATAGAGGTGCCGCATTTTCCGTGTGGCAGAATGATTTCGTTGCCTTCTTGTGCCGCTCCCTGCATTACCCACAGACAAGCGGCTATTGTTGAAAGTAGAAGTTTTCGCATGGGTTCTCAATGTTTACAATAGGTTGCAAAGGTAATGTTTTTCTTCTATTCTATTCTATCTTTTACTAAATTTTTATGTGTGAAACGTTTTCGACAACTATATGATACATATTGTAAAGTCGGTTTTGCCAATTCGCCCTATCTTTGCAAATAGAAAAACTAAATCTATAATACACATGAACATCATTCCTTATTTCCGCCATCTTGGCTTGTTGCTGTTGGCACTGTGGCTCTTACCCGGGAGCATGGAAGCGGCTCCGGATCCAAACTTCTATATCTTCCTCTGCTTCGGACAAAGCAATATGGAGGGCAACGCCAAGATAGAACCGCAAGATCTCACGGGTGTGGATCCGCGATTCCAGATGATGGCTGCCGTCGACGACCACAAGTTGGGGCGTAAGATGGGGGAGTGGTATACTGCCACGCCGCCACTTTGCCGCGAGAATACAGGCCTTACTCCGGTGGATTATTTCGGTCGTGAGATGGTGGCACGGCTGCCGAAGGACGTGCGCGTGGGCGTGATCACTGTGGCAGTAGGCGGATGTCATATCGAGACGTTTATGCGTGACTCGGTCGACAACTACGTCAAGACACGAGCACCTCAGTGGATGAAGGGTATGCTCGCCTGCTACGGCAACAATCCTTATAACCGTTTGGTGACCTTGGCACGCAAGGCTCAGCAGGCCGGCGTGATCAAAGGCATTCTGCTCCATCAGGGCGAGAGCAACACGGGAGACGTGCGCTGGCCCGAGAAGGTGGCGTGGGTCTATAACCAGCTTATCGCTGACTTGCATCTGAAATCAGAAGACGTGCCCTTGCTCGCCGGTGAGGTGGTACGTGCGGACGGCCACGGACGCTGTGTGGCAATGAATGCAATCATCGACAAACTGCCTGAGACGATCCACACGGCACACGTGATCTCTTCCGAGGGCTGCACCAACGGTCCCGACAATCTCCACTTCGATGCTGCCGGCTACAGAGAACTTGGGCGGCGGTATGCTTATAAGATGTTGTCACTACTTGGCTATCCTGTATTCAAGAGTGTCGCAGTTCCGGCTGATGCCGTGACGAGCGAGACGGCAGAACCCGGCAATGATTTCCCGAAGATCGACAGCAGCCGACGTGCCTATTTCCGTCTGCACGCTCCTGCCGCACAGCATGTAGTGGCTGACATCTGCGGAAAGAAATACGATATGCAGCGTGACGAGGCGGGTACATGGACGGGCGTCAGCGACCCCCTGCCGGTGGGATTCCACTATTATTTCTTCTGGGTAGACGGCGTACAAGTGACAGATCCAGCTACTGACACGTATTTCGGATGTTGCCGCCAGGCCAGTGCCTTGGAAGTGCCGGAGGGATCCGAGGGCGACTACTATCGTCCACAGCAGGGCGTGGCAAAGGGTCAGGTGCGCTCATTCCAGTATTATGCCAACTCTACGCACCAGTGGCGTCGGGCAATGGTCTACACGCCGGCAGAATATGAACAGGGAAAGAAACGCTATCCGGTGCTCTATCTGCAGCATGGAATGGGTGAAGACGAGACTGGCTGGAGCCATCAGGGCAAAATGCAAAACATCATGGACAACCTGATTGCCGCTGGTAAGGCAGTGCCGATGATCGTCGTGATGGAGAGCGGCGACGTGAAAGCACCTTACCGTCCCGATAAGGATGGAGGCAACCAAGCCGGTCTGAGCCAGTATGGTGCTACGTTCTATCAGGTGCTCATCAATGATTTGATACCTACGATCGACAAGAGTTTCCGTACAAAGACCGACCGGGACCACCGTGCAATGGCGGGACTGTCATGGGGCGGGCACCAAACCTTCGACATGGTATTCACGCATCTCGACAAGTTCTCCTATTGCGGAGGCTTCAGCGGTGCCATCTTCGGGTTGGATGTCAACAAGACATACGATGGCATCTTCTCACGCCCTGACGAAGTGAACAGTAAGTTGCATACCCTCTTCCTCGGTTGTGGCAGTGAGGAAAACATGGGCACGTCGAAGCTGATCAAGGATCTCAGAGGCGCAGGCGTGAAGGTAGAGGACTATGTCTCGCCCGGAACAGCCCATGAGTGGCTGACCTGGCGCCGATGCCTGAAGGAGTTTGTTGTGAAGCTCTTTAAGAAATAGCGCACTTATTCGTGGTGGTAAGGCTCACCTTTGATGATCGTACAAGCCCGATAAAGCTGTTCGACAAAGATGAGTCTTACCATCTGATGACTGAAAGTCAACCGTGAGAGCGAGATCTTGTCATTGGCGCGTGCGTATACTTCCGGTGAGAATCCATACGGACCACCGATGACAAATACCAGCCGTCGGGCTGTGTTCTGCTTGTGCTGCAACCAGTCGGCGAGTTCTATGGAACGGAATTCCTTGCCATGCTCGTCAAGGAGCACCACCGTGTCGCTGTTTTGCAACTCTTGCAGGATCAGCTGGCCTTCCTTTTCTTTTTGTTGGGCCTCGGTGAGGCTCTTGGTGTTTTTCAGTTCCGGAATGGTGCGGATCTCAAAAGGCATGTAGTGTGCGATGCGCTCAGTGTAGTCATTGATGCCCGCAATGAAATGTTTGTTTTGTGTCTTGCCGACGAGGATAAGGATGGTCTTCATGGTTATTCTCCTTTAGTGAGTGAAGCATCTTTGTCGCATAAATCATTCTTTTCGAGGGTTGAATGATGCACGTTGTCGTGCGCATCTTGCTCTTTGAGGCTTGAATATTGTGCCTTGCGCTTGGGATTCATGGGAAACCAGCCTTTCTCCACCCTTTTCTTTTGCTCAAAGAGTTCGCCGATCGACCACAGCAGACTGGCGCCAGTGACACCGACAATGGCTGAGAGTATGGTGTCGGCAATGCACAATGACGCGCCAATACATGCCAAACCGGCAATAAGAAACAGCCACCAGGGACGTGTGCCCCAATGGTATTCAGTCTTGATGACAACGGGATGGAAGACACCTATTATAATAAAGGTGCTGATAGCGAGAAGTAGTCCTATGAAATGCATTCCTTTTTGTTTTGGTACAAATTTACAAATTTTTATCTGTAACGTAGCGTGTTTATCGCAAATATTTGCTATCTTTGCCCATAGAACTAATTATTTCTAACAAAGATATCATATCATGGAAAACAACGCAGCGCTCATAGCCCAATGTGAGGCTAAGGCAAAGGCATGGCTCTCGCCTTCGTTTGACGAGCAGACACGCAATGAAGTTCAGGCAATGCTTGACAATCCTGACAAGACACAACTCATAGAAAGCTTCTATAAAGACTTGGAGTTTGGTACCGGCGGACTGCGTGGTATCATGGGACCTGGCACCAACCGCATGAACATCTATGTTGTCGGTATGGCCACCCAAGGCTTTGCCAACTATCTGAAAAAGAACTTCAAGGATCGTGAACAGATCTCTGTAGTGGTCTGCCACGACTGCCGCAACAACAGCCGTCTGTATGCCGAGACAGTAGCAAACATCTTCTCTGCCAATGGCATCAAGGCTTATATCTTCGATGACCTGCGCCCAACGCCTGAGTGTTCCTTCGCTATCCGCTATCTTAAGGCCCAGGCCGGTGTGAATATCACGGCCAGCCATAACCCACGAGAGTACAACGGCTACAAGGCTTATTGGGAGGATGGTGCTCAGGTGCTGGCTCCTCACGATAAAGGCATCATCGACGAGGTGAACAAAGTAACCATCGACGATGTGAAGTTCGAGCCGAATAAAGACCTTATTCAGATTATTGGCGAGGACATCGACGAGCCTTATCTGCGTCAGATCCGCACGATCTCTATCGACCATGAGGTGATCCGTCGCCAGCACGATCTGAAGATCGTCTACACTCCGCTCCACGGTGCCGGTCGCGTGATGATTCCGCGTTCGCTGGCTTATTGGGGCTTTGATAATGTACACTGCGTTCCTGAGCAGATGATCAAGGACGGCAACTTCCCAACCGTCGACCGTCCAAACCCAGAGTTCGCCGAGGCGTTGACGCTCGGACTGCGCGACGCTAAGAAGCTCGATGCCGATATTCTCATGGCCTCTGACCCGGATGCAGACCGCGTGGGTATGGCTTGCAAGAACGATAAGGGTGAGTGGGTGCTGATCAACGGCAACCAGACCTGTCTGATCTTCTTGTGGTATATCATCACGAACCGTAAGGCTAAAGGTCTGCTCAAGCCGACGGACTTCATCGTGAAGACAATCGTTACGACAGAGGTGATTCGCAAGATCGCTGCAAAGCAAAACATTGAGATGCGTGACTGCTACACTGGCTTTAAGTGGATTGCCCGCGAGATTGCACTCTCAGAAGGCAAACAGCAGTATATCGGCGGCGGTGAGGAGAGCTACGGCTTCCTTGCTGAGGACTTCGTCCGCGATAAGGATGCTGTATCTGCCTGCTCGCTGTTGGCAGAGATCTGTGCTTATGCCAAGGATCAGGGCAAGACGCTCTACGACATTCTCATGGGCATCTATCTCGAATATGGTTTCTCCAAGGAGTTCACCGTAAATGTGGAGCGTCCCGGAAAGAGTGGTGCTGAGGAGATCCAGAAGATGATGAGCGACTTCCGTGCTAATCCGCCGAAGGAACTCGGTGGCTCTAAGGTAGTGCTGTGGAAGGACTATAAGACGTTGAAGGCTACTGCTGCTGATGGTAAGGTTACTGACCTTGTCATGCCGGAGGCCAGCAATGTGCTGCAGTGGTTCTGCGACGACGACACCAAAGTGAGTGTTCGTCCATCGGGAACAGAGCCTAAGATCAAGTTCTACATAGAGGTGAAGGACACCATGACAGATGCTTCACAGTATGAGGAACTGGACAAGAAGGGCATGAAGAAGATCGAGGCTATCAAGAAGAGCCTTGGTCTTGAGAATGATTAAACATTCTGTTTAGATAACTTATTATCCCCTTGCTACCGTTGTGCGGCAAGGGGATTTTTTTATTCGTCCTTGCGCAAGTCTTTATTTTTCCTTGCGCAAGTCTTTATTTGTCTTTCCGCAAGGCAAGTTGCAACAGCTGTTGTTCTTTGTCGCTGGTCCAGGGTTCGTCACAGATCTCAAAGGCGAAGTTGTTGAGGGCAAGACATTGCTCGCGGGTGATCGTGCGCCGCTCTGTGTGGTAGGGCCACGGCGCGAGCATGAGCAACAGGCCCTTGGCACAAGCATCAAAATACTTCCCGGGTGGTTTGTAAAGCGGAGGGAAACCATTTTCCAAGATGACGATGAGCGGATGCTGAGCATCCAGTGCTGCCCGGGCGATCTCTTTCTCACCGGGAGAGATACATGGGCTCACCACCACACCACCCTTGTCTCCTCGCAGCAGGAAGTATTCTTTTTGTTTGGCAATAAGCTTAAGGTTTGTCTCGGTGGTGTTGTTGTGGCAGCGGACCTGCATCCTCATAGGGTGCTCCAAGAGCCAGTGATTGCCGATGGCGGCAAAGGTGTGACCACCAAAGTGCAGCTCACGCACGATGCGAAACAGGTCGGGATGCTCTCGCTTGATCATGGCGCGCAGCGGGTTCTGCTGTACGTAGCGGATCATATTTGCCAGCTGTCCTTCGCCCATGAGTACGGAGTCGTTGTAACCAGGGGCGAAGAGCGAGGGACCTTTTGCACCCTTGCTGTGAGGGAGAGGACGGGAATAGGGCGCAGCGGGCGCGGCTATGGCGGACGCAACGGGGGCGGCTGTTGTGCGCGCCGAATTATAATTCGGCGAACAGAACGGAGCGAACGACGAGGTGCCCGCCGTGGCATCTTGTGGGGCATCGAAGAGAAGGGAGGGGTTGAGTGCCCACCATGCTTTTGAGCAGCCGATCTTGAAGCCTTTCACCATTTGTCCGAGATGGGCTTCCTGATCTTGCGTTACGAAGAGTACGCCATGCAGATGCTCGGGCATGATCTGTAGGATGATCGTCCGCACATCGGGGTAATGGGCGGGTATCTGCTCCCAACAATCGCGCACACGTTTCCCCAAAGGCGTGAGGTCGACAACGGCCTCACGTTCTTTAGCAGACTGTGGGAGCATGCCTTCCTCTCCTTCTTTTTGCTTCCATCTGAGCGTACCCAGGAGTGGTTTACTGCGATGCGCCAAGGTGAGGGTGAGCATGTAGATGCTTCGGCCCTTGTAGTCGTGGCTATTCATGCGGTGCGTCATGGAGTGGTCACAGTCGTAGCGCCATCCAACGCCTTCTATGTAATGAAGCAGCTTGTCCGTCATGGTTGAAAGGTTGAATAGAAAGATGATATGCAAAAATAAGGAGTTTCAAGGAGAAAAGCAAGGGTTTTAGGCTTCTTTTTTAAGCAGGGGTTGGAGCTTTCCAGCAACAGGGCAAAGAACAAAAGATGGGAGAATACCAAAAGCCGGCAGAATTTGCCGGCTTTTGTTGTTATAGCAAAGTGCACTGCACTTTTGGTTTTGAAGGGAGTGTTGCGGTTCTCAAGCATAGGTCAGCTTGGAAGGGCGAAATACTGATCCTTAGCTTTTACTTGTTCTCGATGTAGTTGACGATCCACTCGCCGACCTCCTTAGTGCCATAGTGCTTTCCGCCTTCGACCTGAATCTCCGGTGTGCGCACGTTCTGCTCCAGACTCTGGTCGCAGGCCTCGCGGATGAGTGCGCCCTCCTTGTTCAGTCCGAAGTGCTCGAGCATCATGGCTGCGGAGAGGATCTGTGCCAAGGGGTTGGCAAGGTTCTTACCTGCTGCCTGTGGCCAAGAGCCGTGAACAGGCTCGAAGAGCGGAGTATGCTCGCCAAGAGAAGCAGAAGGCTGGAGACCCATGGAACCCGTGATGGCACTCGTCTCGTCGGTGAGGATGTCGCCGAAGGTGTTCTCCGTGACGATGACATCGAAGAAGCGGGGCTCAGTGAGCACGCGCATTGAGCAGTTATCGATGAACATATAGTCGACATTGACATCGGGATATTTCGGCTCCATCTCCTTTGCCACCTGACGCCACAGACGTGAGCTGGCCAGCACATTAGCCTTGTCGACGACGGTGAGGTGGTGGTTGCGACGCTCAGCGAACTCAAAAGCCACCTTCAGGATGCGCTCAATCTCAGAACGATGGTAGATGTCGGTGTCGTATGCCTTCTCGTCGTCCTGGTATTTCTCACCGAAGTACATGCCACCGGTGAGCTCACGGATGACCACGAAGTCAGCGCCCTTGATGAGCTCTTCTTTCAGCGGGCTTTTGTGGAGCAGACAGTCGAAGGTAGCCACGGGACGTACGTTGGCGAAGAGTCCGAGTTTCTTGCGCATAGCCAGCAGACCGGTCTCTGGACGCACCTTCAGTGTCGGGTTGTTGTCAAAGCGCGGATCACCAACAGCGGCGAAGAGCACAGCGTCGGCATCCATACATGTCTTGAACGTCTCATCGGGGAACGGATCACCGACGGCGTCAATGGCATGTGCACCGCAGATAGCCTCGTGATAGGTGAACTCATGGTTAAACTTCTTAGCCACCGCGTCGAGCACGTGGAGTGCCTGCGGCATGATCTCCGGTCCAATACCGTCACCGGGGAGAACAGCAATGTTCAGTTTCATAATATGCTATGTATTGTTTGTTATTTACTTCTTTTTGAAATTCTCTTCCTCAAAACTGTTGAGCATCTTGAAGGTGGCCTTGATAGCAGCCTCGGTCTGGTCGGCGTCGAGGCCATGTGTGCGGATAACGCGTCCATTGTCGTCCTGCCATGTGATGATGGTCTGGACGAGAGCGTCGGTATGTCCGCCGGGCGGGATGGTGACACTATAGTTGGTCAGGCGTGGGAATGTACGGTTGAGGTTCTCACGATAGACCTTGCGGAGTGCTTTTACAAAGGCATCGTACTGACCGTCACCAGTAGCGTCGGCAGTGTAGACCTTGCCGTTGATCTCCACCTTCAGGCTGGCGATAGGCTTCAGTCCATAGGATGTGGAGACCATATAGCTCAGGAGTTTCACGCGCTCCTCCATGGCATCATGCCGGTTGAGCACGTCGGAGACGATATAGGGCAGGTCATCTTGTGTGACCACCTCCTTGCGGTCGCCGAGTTCCGTGATGCGCTGAGTGACCTTTCGGACCTGTTCCGGCGTGAGCGTCATGCCGAGTTCTTCGAGGTTCTTCTCGATGTTGGCCTTACCGGAGTTTTTTCCGAGAGCGAACTCACGCTTACGTCCGAAGCGCTCAGGCTTCAATGCGTTGCTATAGAGATTGTCTTTCTTATCACCATCAGCGTGGACACCGGCCACCTGGGTAAAGACATTCTCACCGACAATCGGCTCGTTGGGCGATACGGCGATGCCGCTATATCCTTCCACGACACGGCTGATCATGTTGAGCTGGCTCTCGACGATGTTCGTCTCTACGCCACACATATCTTTCAACACAGCCTCCACGCTCGACAGCGGTGCATTGCCGCAACGCTCGCCGAGTCCGTTGACGGTGACGTGAATACCCGCAGCACCGCAACGCACAGCAGCCAGAGAGTCGGCCACAGCCATGTCGTAGTCGTTGTGGGCATGGAAGTCGAAGCGTTTGTCGGGGTACATGTTCACCATCTTCGTGATGAAGTCCTCGCATTGTGTCGGCGTGAGGATACCCAGTGTGTCGGGTAGCAAGAAGCGCTCGATGTTGGTGTCCTTCATCGCCTCCATCATCTGGTAGACATATTCCGGTGAGTTGATCATGCCGGAACTCCAGTCCTCGAGGTATAGATTCACGCGGAAGTGCTTGCTTTCAGCGTAGTCGAGCACGTCGAGGATGTCCTCGATATGCTGTTCGGGCGTCTTATGGAGCTGCTGGGTGCAGTGCTTGTACGAGCCTTTGGCCAGCAGGTTGATGACGTGACAGCCCGTGTCTGCGATCCAGTCCACGCTTTTGTTGTGGTCAACGAAGCCCAGGACCTCGATGCGGTCGAGGTATCCGGCTTGCTCGGCGAAGCGGCAGATGCCGGTGACAGCCTCTTTCTCGCCTTCCGAGACACGAGCCGAGGCCACCTCAAGCCGGTCGACATTTACTTTTTCCAACAGCAGACGGGCGATCATCAGCTTCTCATGAGGCAGGAAGCTGACGCCGTTGGTCTGTTCACCGTCGCGCAGGGTAGAGTCCATGATCTCGATGCGCGACTTCATCTTGTTTAGCGATTCCATGTCTTACGGTTCTTTTCAAAGGCCTCCACCTTGTCGCGGTTCTGCACGAGGAAGTCGACATCGTCGAGGCCATTCATCAAGCAATGCTTCTTATAACCATTGATTTCGAAGTGCTCGCTCTTGCCGGTGGCCATATTTGTGACCGTCTGGTTGGGCAGGTCCACCTTCACCTGAGTCTTATGATCCTTGGCGATGCTGTCAAAGAGTTCCTTCAGGAAGGGCTCGCTGACGACGACGGGAAGCACAAAGTTGTTCAGTTCATTGTTCTTGTGGATGTCAGCGAAGAACGAGCTGATGACTACTCGGAAGCCATAACCGGCTATTGCCCATGCGGCATGCTCGCGGCTGGAGCCAGAGCCAAAGTTCTTTCCTGCCACAAGGATACAGCCGGAGTAGCTGGGATCGTTGAGGACGAAGTCCTTCTTCAGGCTGCCGTCTTTGTTGTAGCGCCAGTCGCGGAAGAGGTTGTCGCCGAAGCCTTCCTTGTCGGTAGCCTTGAGGAAGCGGGCGGGAATGATTTGGTCTGTATCTACATTCTCCAGGGGAAGAGGAATGCAGCTGGATGTGATGACATTGAATTTCTGTTTCATTGCGATAATATACTGATGTGTTCAACCAAGAAGATTACATGAACTCGCGCGGGTCGGTGACTTTGCCGGTGATAGCGGCGGCTGCGGCGACCAGCGGACTGGCCAGAATGGTGCGTGAGCCGGGGCCTTGTCGCCCCTCAAAGTTACGGTTGGAGGTAGACACGCTGTAGAGTCCTGCCGGTACCTTGTCATCGTTCATGGCCAGACAAGCCGAGCATCCGGGCTGACGGATCTCGAAGCCAGCTTCGTTGAGTACCTTGTCGAGCTTCTCGTTTTTGATCTGCTGTGCCACTGCCCAAGAGCCGGGAACGAGCCAAGCCACCACGTTCGGTGCCTTGTGATGTCCCTTGACCAGAGAGGCGAAAGCGCGGAAGTCTTCGATGCGGCCGTTGGTGCAGGCACCGAGGAACACATAGTCGATGGGATGACCGAGCAGTTTCTCGCCCGGTTCAAAGCCCATATATTTCAGGCTCTTCTTGAACGAAGCCTGGTCGCTCTCGGGAATCTCGTCGAGTGTGGGGATGGTGCCGTTGATGGCAATGCCCATACCTGGGTTCGTGCCGTAAGTGATACGCGGCTCAATGTCGGCTGCGTCGTAGGTCACCTCGCGGTCGAAGACAGCGTCGTCGCCGGACTTCAGTGTCTTCCAATAAGCCACGGCGCGCTCCCAGTCCTCACCCTTGGGCGCATATTTCTTACCCTTGATATAAGCGAAAGTCTTCTCGTCCGGTGCTACGAAACCACCGCGGGCACCCATCTCGATGGACAGGTTGCAGAGGGTCAGACGGCCTTCCATGCTCATGTTTCGCACCACGTCGCCGGCATACTCCACGAAGTAGCCCGTAGCGCCTGAGGTTGTCAGCTGTGACATCAGGTAAAGGGCGACATCCTTAGCGGCCACTCCCGGTTTGAGCGTACCGTTGATGTTGATGCGCATCGACTTTGGTTTCTGCTGCAAGATGCACTGTGAGGCAAGCACCATCTCCACCTCAGAAGTGCCGATGCCGAAGGCGACGGCACCCATAGCCCCGTGGGTAGAGGTGTGGGAGTCACCGCAGACGATAGTCATACCCGGCAGGGAGAGACCTGTCTCGGGGCCGACGACATGGATGATACCGTTCTCGGGCGTGTTCATCTTGAACTCCGTGACGCCGAACTCCTTACAGTTTTTGTCGAGCGTGTCGATCTGTTTGCGTCCCACAGGGTCAGCGACGGGCTTATCCTGATCGTGGGTTTGTATGTTGTGGTCAGGCATGGCAAAGACCTGCTGGGGGCGGAACACCTTCAGCCCGCGTTGGCGCAAGCCTTGGAAAGCCTGGGGAGAGGTCACCTCGTGGCAGTAGAGACGGTCGATATACAGCTGTGTGGGACCGTCCTTGACAATCTGAACGACGTGGCTGTCCCAAATCTTATCAAACAGGGTATTCATATATATAATATGTGTTATTGGATTCTGCTTATGTTATTTCACTCTGAACTTATTGATGCAGTCGATATATGCCTCAACGGACGCGGTGACGATGTCGGTGTTGGCACCGAAACCGTAGTAGATCTGACCGTCGTATTCCACCTGCATGTGCACCTTGCCGACATCGTCGGAACCTTTGGAGATAGCCTGGATGGTGAACTCCTTGAGGGTCATCTGCTTGCGTACGATACGCTTCAGTGCGGAGATGGCCGCGTCGACAGGACCGTTGCCAGTGGAGCATTCCTCGAATTTCTGTCCGGCGATGTCCAGTCCGATGCTTGCCACAGAGCGTACGCCCTTGCCGGTGGTCACCTGCAGATAGTCGAGTTTCACGCTGTGGTTGGCGGTGCGGTCAGCACCGGCAAGCATGAGCACGTCGTCGTCAGTGATCTCTTTCTTCTTGTCGGCGAGTACGAGGAACTGCTTGTAGATCTTGTCGAGCGTCTCCTCGTCCTTGATGTCCACGCCGTTGACCTCCAGACGATAACGGAGGGCAGCGCGTCCGGAACGTGCGGTGAGCACGATTTCGTTGTTGTCGAGCCCGATGTCTTTCGGGTTGATGATCTCGTAGGTCTGCACGTTTTTCAGCACGCCGTCCTGATGAATGCCGCTGGAGTGAGCAAAGGCATTGCGTCCGACGATGGCTTTGTTGGGTTGTACAGGCATGTTCATCAAAGACGATACCATGCGTGAGATCGGATAGATCTTGCGTGTGTTGATGTTTGTGTCGATGCCGATGTTTTTATGGCATTTAAGGATCATAGCGATCTCCTCCAGGGAAGTGTTTCCTGCCCGCTCGCCGATGCCGTTGATGGTAACCTCTACCTGTCGTGCGCCGTTGAGCACACCTTCGAGCGTGTTGGCTGTTGCCATTCCCAGATCGTTGTGGCAGTGAGTGGAGATGATGGCCTTGTCGATGTTGTCGACATGCTCTTTGAGGTATTTGATCTTTGCGCCGTACTCGTTGGGCAGGCAATATCCGGTGGTGTCCGGGATGTTGACCACAGTGGCACCAGCCTTGATGACGGCCTCGACCACGCGTGCGAGGTACTCGTTGTCGGTGCGTCCGGCATCCTCAGCGTAGAACTCTACGTCGTCGACATACTTCTTGGCGTAAGCCACGGCGCGCACGGCGCGCTCCAGGATGTCTTCGCGGTTGGAATTGAACTTATATTTGATATGAGAGTCACTTGTGCCGATACCCGTGTGGATACGTTTGTGCTTGGCATATTTCAGCGACTCGGCAGCCACGTCGATGTCCTTTTCTACGGCACGTGTGAGTGCGCAGATGGTCGGCCATGTCACCGCTTTTGAGATTTCCACCACAGAGTTGAAGTCCCCCGGCGAGGAGATGGGGAAGCCAGCCTCGATGACGTCCACGCCCAATAGCTCGAGTTGCTTGGCCACCTGAATCTTTTCCACTGTGTTCAACTGACAACCAGGCACCTGCTCGCCATCGCGGAGCGTCGTGTCGAAAATGTAAAGTCTGTCGCTCATATTCTTTAATGTATTAATGTTTTTGCTTTCTCTGTTGTTCCCTGAAACTTGTCCAAACAAAAAAGCCTTCCCACTTGTGGAAGTGGAAAGGCTTTGTATGGTTGTTGTCCGTCAGACATGCACGCACACCTTCTCACTTCCAACCGTGGGATACAGTCGAATGCTAATAATAATGCTTAGAAGGATGTACAAACTTGTCATAACCTTATGTATTGATTCGTATCTATTTCTGTTTACGGGTGCAAAGGTAAACAATTCAACCGATACGAGCAAATAATCTGAAACTTTTTTGCTTGTTTTTCTAATAATTTATCAGAAAGGCACTGAGCCGCCGGTGTCTGGAGGCATGCCGCCCAGTGGATCACCGGCGAAAGGATCCGTATCCGGAGCACCACCGTAGTCCTGATTCATCTTAGAACCAATAAACTCACCACCGTTCATCTCACCCGGCAGTGGAGCCAGTTGGGCATCCTCGGGGTTCATGAAGCGGGTATACTGTCCCTGGAACGTGAGCAGCACGTCGCCCGTGGCACCTTTACGGTGCTTTGCGATGATGATTTGTGCCTTGCCGTGTAGGTCGTTGCCTTTCTCGTCCTGGTAGATACGGTAGTATTCGGGGCGGTGGACGAAGAGCACCATATCGGCATCCTGCTCGATAGCACCGGACTCACGCAGGTCGCTCAGCTGTGGTCGCTTGCCCTCGATGCCCTCACGGTTCTCCACGGTACGGTTGAGCTGTGAGAGTGCGATGATGGGGATGTCGAGTTCCTTGGCCAGTCCTTTGAGTGATCGCGAGATGGTGGAGACCTCTTCCTGTCGGTTGCCGAAGCGCATGCCGTTGGCGTTCATCAGCTGGAGGTAGTCGATCATGATGATCTTCACACCTTTCTCACGAACGAGGCGGCGCGCTTTGGTGCGGAGCTCAAAGATGGAGAGTCCCGGCGTATCATCGACATAGATGGGTGCTCCCGTGAGTCGCGAGAGGTTCTTGTCGAGTCGTTCCCACTCGTCGCGGGCGAGCTGACCGTTCATAATCTTCTTGCCCTCGATCTCACAGACGTTGGAGATCAGGCGGTCTACGAGTTGCTCGTTGTTCATCTCGAGCGAGAAGAAGGCGATGGGCGTCTGATAGTCTACGGCGATGTTCTTGGCCACAGAGAGCGCAAACGAGGTCTTACCCATGGCCGGACGTCCGGCGATGATGACGAGGTCACTCTTCTGCCAGCCCGATGTCATGTCGTCGAGCTTGGTATAGCCCGAGGGGATACCTGTCAGACCGCTGGTGTTGGCGGAAGCTTTTTGCAGGGTGTCGATGGCCTGGCGGATGACCGGGTCGATCTGTGTATAGTCCTGCTTCATGTTTTTCTGCGAGAGCTCGAAGAGGCTGCCTTCGGCTTCCTGCATGAGCTCGTCGACATCGACGGTGGTGTCAAAGGCCTTGGTCTCGATATCGCTGGCGAAGGAGATGAGCTGTCGGGCGAGGAACTTCTGCTTGAGAATCTTGGCGTGCTGCTCGATGTGTGCCGATGAGGCTACGTGCGAGGAGAGCTCGATGATGTAGTTCGGGCCACCGACGTCGTCGATGGTGCCCTCGCGCTCCAGCTCGTTGGTGACGGTGAGGATGTCAACAGGCTTTTCCTCCATGTTCAGGGTCTGGATAGCCTTGAAGATCTTTTGGTGGCGCGGGTCGTAGAAGGTCTCGGGGCGGATGAGCTCAGAGACGACCGAGAAGGCGTCCTTGTCGATCATCAGGGCACCGAGCACCACCTTTTCCACGTCGATGGCCTGCGGCTGCAGGTGGCCGTAGGTGGGGTCAATGGGTGTGGAAGCCTTTTTGCGACGGGGCGCGGTATTTTTTTGTTCTGGCATATGCTTTAGTGTGTTTTGCGGGTTGATGGTTTTTGCAGTCATCGACAAGCCGGGGGAGAAGCAGAGTCTTTTGGACCGGGGAGAGGATGATAGATGCAAAGTTACGGTTTTTTCCTCGCAAAGCGGAGGAAGAAGGCGGAAATGTTGCGGAAAAACTGCGGAGAAGAGGGTAGGGAAGGGGACGCATGGCAACACACAAAAAGAAAAGCCGTCCAAAGCAAAGACTTGCTATGGACGGCTTGGTAGGGACAATGGGACTCGAACCCATGACCTCTGCAATGTGACTGCAGCGCTCTAAACCAGCTGGGCTATGCCCCTATGCCTGTGTTGATAGGCTCTGTGCGAACCTCTGTGTTACGGTGTGCAAAATTACGAAAACTTTGCGAGCCCACCAAATATTTGGGCAATAATTTGAGAGAAGAGCGCATTTTTCTTAAGAAAAGGACGGGGAGAGGAAGAATATTGCTAACTTTGAAAAGGGATTGACACCTTATTAATATATAGAGTATCGCCCCTTGTATAGAAAGAAACAGTTCCTGATATAAAAGAATATGAAACACATTGCAGCACTATTTGCCCTGTTGGGCATGTCTACCATGGGTTGGGCGCAGGTAGAGCCGGGTACGTTTTCCGTGATACCGCGTGTTGGCGTCAATCTCTCCACCATCAGTGGTGAGAGTCTCACCACTGATGTGGGTACGATGAAGAGTAAGTTTAAGGCGGGAGCAGCTGCTGGATTGGATCTCGAATACCGCATCAGTGCTCCCTTCTCCGCCAGTATCGGTGCCTACTATTCGCGCGAGGGTTGCAACTATAAAGATAATGTCTTGGATCAGCGTCAGGTGGGAACCTATAATGTCTTCAGCCGTTGCTACTTCACGATCGACTATCTCAAGATTCCCGTGATGGCGCGTTGGTATGCCACGGACAAGCTTTCCGTGGGCACCGGCTTGCAGGCGGGTATCGGACTATGGAACCGCACACATACAGAATCCCAGGAAGTCAAGGTCAACGAGAATGGCAGTTACACTTACTCCACAGACATTGAGAAAGCCAATGTCAAGGGCAATGGTCTGCGCAATGTGCTGTGGAGCGTGCCTGTGAGTGTTGCTATGGAGTATGAGCGTGTCATCGTAGACCTTCGCTATAGCATTCCGCTGTCGAAGGTCTACCGGTCCAATGGTAAGAATCCCGGCGGCGGCGAGCGTGTCCAGTGTTGGTCGATCAGCGTGGGATACCGGATTTAGACTTATCTAAAACAACTATACGGGGCGCGGCGCTATTGCCGCGCCTTTTTTGTGCCTTTTACATACAGGCGACGGTCAGTCCGGCCATGACAATGCTCACCATCGACATGAGTTTGATCAGGATGTTGAGCGAGGAACCAGAAGTGTCCTTGAACGGATCACCGACGGTATCGCCGACGATTGAATGGTTAGACACGAGTGAGCATAGCAAGTCGGTTAGTTGCAAAGAATCTTACAAAAGTAGTTCACCGCGGGCTTTCATTCTAGAGAAACGAAAAGGCACTCTGAGAGAGAATTCTGAGATGACGCGGCCAAAATGGCTTTTTGACCTTGTCATCTCGGTTAGATGACAAGGTCAGAATGGCGAGATGACAAGGTCAGAATGGCGAGATGAGACCTACTTTCAACGTTTTTCTTATGCAGAAAGGGCACTTCCGACTGCTAAAAAGCAAGGGTTAGCTTGTATATACTTATCAATCAGCGACTTACGAAAAATCGCTGAAATTCGCAAAAATCGGAGCAAAGGACACCTTGGTGCAAAAGAACGCCAGGAAAAGGGCGGAAAAATGTCAGTTATCCCAACAAAGTTATTTCAGGATAAACTTCTCGACCACGTGCGCCACACCGTCCTCCTCGTTGCTGTAGGTGATGTAGTTGGCCGAGTCCTGAATGTCTTTGGGTGCGTTGGCCATGGCGACGCCGAGCCCGGCGAAGCGTATCATGCTCTGGTCGTTGTAGCCGTCGCCGCATGCGATGACCTCCTCGCGACGGATGCCGGTCAGCTCAAAGAGCCGCTCCAGCGAGTGCGCCTTGTCGATGCCGGGCGGCACACACTCCAGAAAGAAGCCTGCCGAGCGATAGACATCCATCTGTCCTTTGAAGGTTTCGGCCAGTTGCAGTTCCAGCTGATGCAGGGGTGCAGGATCGCCGACGACCAGACATTTGTTGATGGGGTAGCGGACCTGATGGATGAAGTCGGAGTATTCCTCCACCGGCATCTTGTTGATAAATGCCTCATGAAGTACATATTTGTTGGCCTTCTTCGTTGCCGCTATCTTCTCGTCCTGGTAGGTGAGCATCTCCATGCCGTGCTTCTTGACCGCCTCGTAGAGTGGTGGCACTACCTCAGGGTTCAAGGGTTGGTCAAAGACCACCTTGCCTGTAGCGCAGTCAGTGATGCGTCCTCCGTTGAAAGCGAGTATAAATCCCTGGTAGGTCTTCAGGTCCAGTTCCTCGGCGAGAGCCGTGATGCCATAGGTGGGACGTCCCGAAGCGAGCACGATACGCACGCCCTGCTGTTCAGCTTTCAGCAGTGCGTCGCGTGTGCGGGGCGTCATCTCCTTCTTACTATTTGTCAGTGTGCCGTCGAGATCGAGCACGATCATCTTGTAATCCATGTGTGTATAAATATGTGTTGTGGCGAAATCTGTTGTTCCGTCCGTTCTATTCTCTCATTTCGCAAAGTTACGCTTTTCTGCTGATACCGTGAAATGCAAGAGTGAAAATATTGGTGTCGCCCCCATATTTATGCTATTCTTGCATCATATCAGCACTTCCGCGGGCCTAAAAATGCCAAATATGTAACATATGTGTACCTTTTATGTAACATGGTTGCAGGCTGTTTCACTGGGAAAAAGTTAATTTTGCAGTGTCATTCCTAATAACGTTCGACACCAGGTAGTCATACCTACATCAATTATTATACATTTAAAAACTAAACCAACCATGCGTAAATCTATCTTATGCAAAATTGCCCTAATAGCATGTTTGCTGTTTCCGGCGATCGGCGTATTGCAAGGCTCAGCCCTCTACGCCAAGATTGTGAAGGGCACGGTCAAGTCAGCCACTGATGGCGAGCCGCTCACGGGAGCGACGGTCAAGGTCGTCGGCGCGCAGACAGGTACTGTGACGGATCTCGACGGACATTTCTCCTTGGAGGCCAATGACGGTCAGACGCTTCTCGTGTCCTACATTGGTTTTGTGCAGCAAAAAGTGAAGGTGGCAGGCAACAATCTCACCATTCAGCTTGCCGAAGAGGCCAACTCGCTCAACGATGTCGTGGTCATCGGCTACGGCGTGCAGAAGAAAAAGCTCGTCACCGGCGCTACCCTTCAAGTCAAGGGCGACGACGTGGCTAAGCTCAACACCACCAATCCTCTGCAGGCACTGCAAGGGCAGACCCCCGGCATGACCATCATCTCGCAGTCGGGACAGCCCGGTGAGGGACTCAAGGTCAACATCCGTGGTATCGGCACCACCGGTTCCTCTTCTCCTCTTTATATTATAGACGGCATCCGCGGCGACATCGCTACGCTCAATCCTGCCGACATCGAGAGCATCGACGTGCTGAAGGACGCTGCCTCTGCCGCCATCTATGGTTCGCAGTCGGCCAACGGCGTGGTGCTCGTCACCACGAAGAGCGGTAAGAACGGCCGTGCTGTGGTCAGCTTCGACGCTTACAAAGGTTGGCAGAAACCCATCCACAAGGTGAAGATGCTCAATGCTCAGCAGTACATGACCATCATGGACGAGCAGAATATCAACTCTGGCGGCCAGGTCTACGACTGGAAGAGCTACTACACGCAGAAAGACGCCGACGGCAACGTCATCACGTGGGGCATCACAGACCCGACGACCGGACAGATCTACGACACCGACTGGGTGGACCAGATGTTCAAGGACAACGCACAAACCGAGAGCTATACCCTCGGCATCACCGGCGGCAGTGGTCGTGGCAACTACGCCATGAGCCTGGGATATATGAACCAGGAAGGTATCGTCGGCGGCAAGGATGTCTCTTACTACGGCCGCTACAACTTCCGTGTCAACTCCGAGTACAACGTCATCGACAATTTCCTCAAGGTCGGTGAGCAGGTCTCCTTTATCTATTATAAGAAGCGCGGACTCAACGTCGGCAACCAATACAACAACTCATTGCGCGCCGCCTTCGGCACCTCGCCATTGGCACCGGTCTACAGCGACAATGGCGTGTATGGCAGTCCCTACAACGACACCACCAACAGCCCGTGGTACAACGCCGACGGCAACCCTTACGGCGTGATGATGGTCAGCAACATCAACAAGTCGCAAAACGCCACCTTTACGGGCAATGTCTTCGCTGAGTTCCAGTTCATCAAGAATCTGAAGTTCCGCTCTACACTCGGCGTGAAGTACGACTCCAACGACTACCGCGGTTTCAACCCGCTCTATCATTTCTCGGTCTACAGCTACAACGACACGCGCACGTCGGCCAGCCAGAGCAAGAGCGATGGTTTTGGCATCACTTGGACCAACACCCTGACCTACAACTGGACGCTTGGCAAGCATTTCTTCGACGCTATGCTCGGCACTGAGGCCTACCGCACCAATGGCAGCAGCCTCTATGCCGCCAACGGTTCCCTGCGTGAGGGCTTCGACACCTGGCCGTATGCCTGGGTGAGCAACGGCACCGCCAAGTCGCAGGAGGAAGGACTCAGCGCCAGCGGGTCGCCTTGGGACGAAGAGCGCATGGTGAGCTACTTCGGCCGTCTGTCGTGGAACTACAAAGAGACTTACATGGCTACGGCCACACTGCGCTGCGACGGTTCCAGCCGCTTTGCCCGCGGTCACCGCTTTGGCTGGTTCCCCTCGGTGAGCGCCGGATGGGTGATGAGCAATGAAAAGTTCTGGAAACCGCTGGCAAAGGTCGTCGACTACTTCAAACTGCGCGGCAGCTGGGGACAGGTCGGTAACCAAAACATTGGTAACTACATGTATACCGCACCTGTATCCTTCACCAATATCTACTACAACTTTGGTACGACGAAGGGTTCAGCAGCCGACCAGTGGGGTGCCCGCGTGACGCGTCTCGCCAACGAAGACATCACTTGGGAGACCTCTGAACAGACCGACTTCGGCTTCGACGCCCGTGTGCTCGGTAAGCTCAACGTTAACTTTGACTGGTACTACAAAACCACGAAGGACTGGCTCGTGCAGCCGCCTATCCTCGCCACGGCAGGAACAGGTGCACCATATATTAATGGTGGTGACGTGAAAAACATCGGCGTTGAGGTAGGTCTCGGTTGGAACGACCGCATCGGCCGCGACTTCAACTATTTCGTCAACGTCAATGGTGCCTATAACCACAACAAGGTGGGCAACATCCCCAACGAGGACGGCATCATCCACGGACAGACCAATCAGCTCTACGACAACTCTTCGGAGTTCTATCGCGCCAGCAACGGCGAGCCCATCGGATATTTCTGGGGCTACAAGACTGCCGGCATCTTCCAGAACGAGCAGGAGATCAAAGACTGGATCGCCAACGGCAATGGTGTGCTGCAGGCTGATCCCAAGCCTGGCGACGTGAAATACTACGACATCAACCACGACGGCAAGATCAACGATGCCGATAAGGTCAACCTCGGCAACGGTATGCCGGACTTCACCTTCGGCTTCTCGCTGGGCTTCGACTACAAAGGCTTCGACTTCTCTGTGACCGCCAACGGCGAAACCGGCAACAAGATCGTGCAGAGCTATCGCAACGTGGGTACCACTACCGCCAACTACACCACAGAGATCCTCGACCGCTGGACCGGTGAGGGAACGAGCAACAAGATCCCACGCGTGACCAACACCAACATCAACTACCAGTTCTCTGATCTCTTCATCCACGACGGCAAGTTCCTCCGCATCAGCAACATCACGCTGGGCTACGACTTTGCCAAACTCATCCATACGCCTTACATCTCGCAGGCGCGCCTCTATTTCCAGGTGCAGAACGCCTTCACCTTCACGCACTACAACGGCATGGATCCCGAGGTGGGCTACGGTATGGACGGATGGGTCAGCGGTGTGGATCTGGGCTACTACCCACGGCCACGCACCTGTCTGGTCGGCATCAATCTCAAGTTCTAATACCTTTAATCTCAGAAGACAATGAAAACCAAGATATTCACCATCGCCGCCACGGCACTGCTTTCCTTGGGCTTGACTGCCTGCGGCAATGATTTCCTCGATGTCTCGTCAAAGACCGAGACATCTACGGGCAACTATTATAAGAACCAGAACGACGCCGACCGTGCCCTCATCGGTTGCTACGACGGCTGGCAGGGCACCGTGTCACTCGGTCCGACCTTTACTTTCCAGATGTCAGCAGAGTATATGAGCGACGAGTGCTTCGGCGGTACGGGTGCCAACGACGCCCGCAACTCCCAAGTCATCGACCGTTTCGACATCAGCCAGGACGCTTCACAGACCAACATCTACAACGATCTGTGGGAATACTACTACAAGGCGATCTACAACTGCAACGAGCTTTTGCTCAAGACCGAGGGCACGCCGTGGAGCTCCGACGCCGTCAAGGGCCGCATCCTCGGCGAGACACGTGCCATCCGTGCACTGTGCTATTTCGATATGGTGCGCATGTTCGAGCATATCCCCTTGCTCACCACGCCTACCGACGAGAACGTTCCTCAGGCCGATCCCGACAGCGTCTATGCGCTCATCGTCAACGATCTGACCTACGCGGCCGACAATATCCCGGCCAACGCTTACCCCAAGAGTCAGGCAGCAGCCAACGACGGACGCATCACCAAGTACGCTGCTGAGGCCATGCTCGCCCGTGTCTATCTCTTCTACGACGGCGTTTACAACAACAACGAGCGCAAGGAGATGCCCGGCGGACTGACTGCCTCTAAGGCTTTGGCCGGTTTGGAGGATGTCATCGGGAGCGGCGAGTACAGCCTTGTGCCGCAATTCAAGAACCTCTGGCCCGCTGCCAGCGACAGCTGGGTGCAGGACGCTGCCGGCAACTGGACCAACGACTCGACCTATGCCGGCGACGGCAACAGCGAGACAGTGCTGAGCATGAAGTTCAACTATACCGGTGACTACAACGGCAACAATGCCGGCAACCGCTCCATCGTGATGTTTGGCATGCGCACCGGCGGCACGATCTGTGTGCCCTACGGCCAAGGCTGGGGCGGCGCCACGGTGACCACAGCCACATGGAACGACTTCGCCACCGGCGACAGCCGGCAGAGTGCTTCCATCATCAACATGGCTCAGGAAGGCATCACGCAGCTCGATGCCTGGAAGAAGGTGGCCTCTGACCAGCGCGAATACACTGGTTTTGCCATCAAGAAATACACGCCACGATCTAAGTGGACCAAGGGCACTGACGGCTCCTGGTCGATGACACACTACTATCAGGGCCTCATGGCGGGTGACTTCCAGATCTCCCAGCCCCAGGACTACGTGCTCATGCGCTACTCCGACGTGTTGCTGATGGCAGCAGAACTCGGCTCGCCGAAGGCTCAGACCTATTTCAATGAGGTGCGCAAACGTGCCTTCACGCAGAGCGACGGCACGCTCAGCAACGGCTACCGCGAGCTCCCTGCCACCGAGAGCAACATCCTCAGAGAGCGCAAGCTCGAGTTTGTCGGTGAGGGCATCCGCTACTGGGATCTGCTCCGCCAGGGCATCGACGTGGCTGCCAACACCATTGCCACCAGTGGAGAGAGAGTCATCTCCGGCGGCAGGGAAGAGACGGTGACCATCAAGGCCGAGAACATCAAGAGCAAACGAGGCTTCTGCCAGATTCCGCTTACTCAGATCCAACGCTCCAACAACCTGCTCAAGCAGAATGCCGGATGGTAATCCTCAGGCAGCAACCATTTTCCTTTCACCATCAACAAAGAATGGACTAAACAGAAAACGCATTATGAAAATCAATCATTATATCTATGCCTTAGCAGCGGCGGCACTCATGCTCTTCGGCATGGCAGCGTGCTCGCCCGATGACTACGACCTCGGCGACAAGGATGTCACGCCGGCTGATCTCGTCGAAGGACAGGCCTATACCATCACCCACGACGACCAGAACCCCAACATCGTGTATTTGAAGAGTCAGATGGCCGACCGCTATCAAGTCAACTGGATTGAGCCGCAAGGCCGGTCTCAGGAGAAAGAGGTCACGCTGAAGATTCCGTTTCCCGGCACCTACGACGTGCTCTTCGGTGTGAACACACGCGGCGGCTATGTCTACGGCGACACCGCTCACTTCACCGTCGATGAGTTCTGTGCCGACTTTGTCAACAACGAACTCTACACCATGCTCACCGGTGGTGTCGGACAGAGCAAGACGTGGATTCCCGACAACGGAAACTATGGGCTCTGCTCGGGCGAGATATCCTATGGCGACCCCTCGGCCACCAATGCTGAGTGGAACAACTTCACGAGCAACTGGGATCCCGCTGCCAACCACGAGGATGAGTCGGGCAACTTCATGAAGAGTTCCATCACCTTCGACTTGAAGGATGGTGCCAACGTGCAGAGTGTGACTTACGATCCCAGTGGCGTTGCCAAGGCTCAGAAAGGCACTTATCTGCTCGATCTCGACAATCACAAGCTCAACCTGACCGACTGCCCGCTGCTTCACTCGCCCAAATGGGATGACCGTCAGGACGCCGTCGGATGGCAAAAAGACATCCATATCGTCACGCTGACCAACAACCAGCTGCGTCTCGCCATCCTTCGCAACCCTGACACCTCCGGCGAGGGCAAGTGGTGGCTCTGCTTCAACTTCGTATCGAAAGACTATGCCGACCACTACGAGGCTCCTGAGGTGGAGGTCTTCCCAACCATGGAAGACGGATGGATGGACTTCGTGGAACCGAAGAACGACCGCATCATCACCTACAAGCTCACTGGCTTTGACTGGTACACCAAGGACGGAAAGGCCAAGGGCGTGACGGCCTTCACACCTGTCGACAACCTTGAGGACGTCACCATCGTGATGAACAGCAGCAACCACAGCTATACCTTCACCACTCCCGACGGCAACGAGACCAAGGGCACCTATACGCTGAGCAAGGATGGCATCTACTCCTTCACGCCCGCGCTGCCCACCTTTGCCATCAGCAAGGACGGACGCGCCGTGATGACCACCAATGAGAGCAGCCTGCGTATCCTCGGATTCAGCCAGGAGACCAACTGCAATCCGCAGACCGGCGGACTGGACAATATCGTGTGGGGAGCACGGGAGTACGACGATCAGGGTAAGTTCTATCAGTACATGGGCTATCAGTGGACTGTCGTGCGCGCCGGTGTGGCCAAGACCTACAAAGGTGGTCTGCACCTCTTTGACGCGGGTTGGACCTTCCAGCAGAGCGACGACGTCTTTGTCAAAGACGGCTCTGACGGTACCTATACCTTCACCATCAACGGCAGTTGCAACAATGTCTATGGTGTCTATCTCGATATAGAGAAACTGCTCGGTGACCATCCTAACTGCGACATCGTGGTGAAGAGCATTCAGGCCGACGGCAAGGACGTTGCCTTCGACGACGCTGCCATTGACCGGGGAGTCGGTGACAAGGAATCTACGGCACGCCGCTATATCGTCAATCCTTGGGGAGCCTCGGCAGGACTTGCCGCTCAATGCAGCTTCTCCAAGACGTTCTCGGTGACAGTAGACGTGAAGATGGACGTTGGCGCGCCGTTTGTCAAACCAGACACTGCCAAAGCGCATCATCGTGCCACACGTGGTTCACACAAATAAGGACCGCTCTGTTTTTTATAGATATTGGATTTAGGCTTCATTCATCAAGTTCGGGAGGACAAAGACGACGTGAGTCGTCGGTCCTCCACAGCTTGAGGAACAGCTGACGGTCCAGCATCAATTGTTAGTGTTACTATAAAGCAAGTTATCATGAAACTGAAATATTTTTCCGGACTGATGATGATGGCCACCTCACTGCTGGCCTCTTCGCTCATCATCACTTCCTGTTCCGACGATGACAACTACTCGGTGTCGACCACGCCGATCGTCACCTCCATCACCACGGGCGACGCCGCTGTGACGGCCGTCAGCGCTGCCATCGACGGCACCGTCGATGATCTCTCCTCTGCCGATCCGTCGAGTTATGAGGTCGGCGTGATGTATTCCACAGCCGACGATCCCACCGCCGGCGGCACCAAGGTGCGCGGCTCACTGTCGGCCGACACCATCCGAGCCAGTCTCAGTGGTCTCCACACCGGCACTACCTACCACTATGCCACCTATGTCTGCCTGCAGAACAAGGTATATAAATATGGTGAGGTGAAGACCTTTGTCGCCACGGATGCCAAAGCCGAGACACTCGACGCCACGGACATCAGCTACACCAAGGCTACCTTCTCAGCCTCTTTTTCCGGACTCGAAGGCCTCGGCACGGTGGAGAAAGGCATGAAGATAGGGATGAGCAAAGATCTGCTCTCCGATGCGCGCGACTTTGATCTTACCACAGTGGGCGGGCTGCTGCCCGGCACCACCTATTATTATAAGGCTTTCGTCAAGGTAGGCGACGGATATGTATATGGTCCCGTGAAGCAACTCACCACCAAGACGCAGACGATGGAATATGTCGATCTCGGACTCAGCGTCACGTGGGCGAAGTGCAACATCGGCGCGGAGAGCGAGGAAGGCGTGGGCGCTTACTTTGGATACGGCGACAAGACTGCCGAACAGTACTCCAAGGACAACGCTGACTATTCCACCGGTGACATCGCCAACACGGAACTCGACCTCACCAACAATCTCGACATCGACGGCTCGTTCCCGTTCTATTCCCAGATGCCGACACTCGACCAGGTCAAGGAGCTCATCGAGAAGACCAAGAAAACCTTCGATACCGTCAATGGCGTGAAAGGCATCCGCTTCACTGCCGGCAACGGAAACTCCATCTTCCTGCCTTATACCGGCTACCGCGACGGCAAGGAGATCATCAACGACGGCAAGGCTTTTTACTGGACCGGAACCGCAAGCAAGGTCGACGGCAACTATGCCAACACGCTGACCTTCGACGGTAATGGCATCGTGAAAAACGGCAACTCACTGCGACACTATGGCGTCTGCCTGCGCACCGTACGCCCATATTCCGAGATCAAACCGAACGGATCGGGTAAGCTCGACATCGGCGACTTGGAGAAAAACGGGCGTATACGCATTGAGATCTACAGCGAGTACGGTAAGACGAAAGGCAATGCCGTCATCGATCCCACCTCTATCCGTTTCAGCAACACCATGGCTGTGACCTTCAAGATCAGTGGACTCGACGGCAACTACAAGAGTGGAGCCGCTAAGGAAAACATTGCAGGACTGGAATATGCCGACGCTTCCTGGGATCCGTCTCACTGGTCCGGGCTCACTGGTGACAAGTATGATGCCCGCATCACGGGCGACGGTACCTACACCGTTTGGATGGAGACAGGTGGTGCGACCGCCGATGGTGCTATCGTCTTCTGTATCGACATCAACAATCTCGCCAACGACCTCGTCGATGCGTCGAAGGTGAAGGCTGAGATCGTGAACATTGCGCTCGACACCGACCCCACCGTGGGCATGGACTTCTCCAAGACTGAGTTTGTCAACAAAGACGGCAACGACACCGACGGACGCATCGAGATCTACAGCGAGTATGGCAGTACCAAGCAGAATGGCGTGGACGCCTCTGGCCTCCACTTCGCCGGCAATATGATTGTCAACTTCACGATCAAGGGCATTGACGGAAATCTCAAGGCCGGTGCCGCCAAGAGCTACAAGACAGAGCTGAGCTATGCCGACCCCGACTGGAGTCCCTCTTACTGGGGCGGCAGCAGTTTCGGACGCACAACGGTCACTGGCGACGGCTCCTACTCGGTATTTGCTACGTTGCCCGGTGAGTGTCAGGGTGCTGTGGTGTGGTCTGTTGAGCTCTACAACCTGTGGAAGGATCTCGTTGATCCCACAAAGGTCAAGGTCACCATCAACAGCGTGGAGACTCCCGGAAAACTCCATTAATCTTGAAAACAGAATAATATGGAATGGACTGGTGCGTTATCCATGGCAACCAGTCCATTCATATACTTGTAATAGGATAATTTGATTTGATCTGTATGAAGAAACTCTATCTCGCCCTGCTCCTTGCAGGCTCTCTCACCACTGCCTTTGCCCAGGATCATCCCGGCATGAAGACGATGGATCTCACCGCCGCGCAGATGGCACACTATATGGCTCCCGGATGGAACCTCGGCAACACGCTGGAGGCCGGAAGCTATTACAACAATTTCACAGCCGCCGCCGGTACAGCCTCCGAAACGGCGTGGCAGCCGACCAAGACCACGCAGCAGATCCTTGATGCCGTCAAGGCGAATGGCTTCAACAGCGTGCGCATCCCCTGTGCGTGGGTGATGGGGCATATTGCTGACAAGGCGGCGATGACCATCGATCCGGCGTGGATGAGCCGTGTCAAGGAGATCATCGACTACTGTATCAACGCCGGACTCTATGTCATCATCAACGACCATTGGGACGGCGGCTGGCTGGAGTACGACGGTTTCACCACGGAAGCCGATGTCAGCGCAAAGAAGGAACAGCTCCGAAAACTGTGGACCAACATCGCCAATGCGCTCAAGGACTATGACGAACGGGTGATCTTTGCCGGACTCAACGAGCCGGGCGTGGGCGGTGCAAGCTCGGATGCCAAAGGCTCGCTGATGTTGGGAAACCAGTGGAGTCCGTCCGACGCTGATCTCAAGAAGTTCACAGATCGGCTGATCGAATACGAGAATGTCTTTGTAGACGCCGTCCGTGCTACGGGCGGCAACAATGCCAAGCGTGTGCTCGTGGTGCAGGGACCGATGACAAATATCGGATACACGGTGAAGCACTTCGATGCCAGCCGCATCAACGACACGGCCAAGGACCGGCTGATGGTAGAGATCCACAGCTACGACCCGTATAACTTCTGTCAGAACACGGATGCGAAGACGGCCTATTACTATTGGGTGGAACACGGTCCAAAGCGGGCCTCCCACATATCCAACGCGCAGGAGGAACAGTCGATCAAGAACAGTTTCGCCTGTCTCAACGCTGCCTTCGTCGACAAGGGCTATCCCGTCATCCTTGGGGAGTACGGTGCCATCCGTCGCACCTTACCGGCTACGGAAGGTGATCAGGCCAAGCATGATGAGAGCCGACAATATTGGTATCGGCTGATCACTGCTGAAGCCATGCAGGACGGTGTCATCCCCTTTGTGTGGGACACCAACGCCACGGGCTCCAACACGCTGACCGTTATCAATCGCCGCGACGGTTCGGTCTTCGATCAGTATGATTTAAGCGGCATCACAGCAGGCGTAGGTGAGGCGAAGGAAGACTATGAGAGCATTTTTCCGGCACCACCGACGACGGATATCAGCCTCGTTTCCGCTGGGAAAAGTAGTGGGGGCAACGTCTATGACCTCTGTGGACGTGTCGTCAAAAGCCATGTGAGCAATTTTCGGGAGGCCAGTCTGCCGAAGGGCATCTACTTGTTTCAAGGTAAGAAATTTGTCAAGGACTGAGTGCTTGTCCTTGAGCAATAGCAATACAATCATCATCTAAATACCATTATGCACATTCATCACAAATATCTGATAGCCGCCCTGATGCTGCTCTCCAGCATGGGCTTGTCAGCGGCGTCGTTTACGCGCAGCGGCAACTTTGTCACTGTGGAGGTAGCCCATCCCGGTCCCAATGATCCGCAGTGGGTGCGCCTGCAGGTCATCGGCAAGAAGATCATCCGCGTGGAGGCTACCCGCGAGAAGGCTTTCCCCGAGAAGCAGAGTCTTATCATCGTGAAACAGCCAACGCCTGCCTTCAGTTACTCGGTATCGGAGGACAGCCGCGACGTGAAGATCAACACGTCGGCGGTCGTGGCGAAAGTCGACAAGCAGACGGGACTCGTCCGCTTCTACGACGAGAACGGCAAGCAGATCCTCGCTGAGGACACCGGTGGCAAACAGCTTTTCCCCTATACGGTGCCTGAGCGCGAGATTGGCGTGGACAGCCATCTCACTGACGCGCAGAAGCATGGATGGACGTGGCTGTTGCGCTTCGCCGACAACAAAGGCGAAGCACTCTATGGACTCGGACAGCACCAGGCCAACGAGCTGAACATGAAGGGGCTGAACGAGGAACTCTATCAGTACAACACCAAGGTCAGCGTGCCCTTTGTGGTGAGCAACAAAGGCTATGGCATCCTGTGGGACAGCTACAGTTATTGCCGCTTCGGCAACCCCGGTGAGAACCTGCCGCTGAACCGCGCTTTCCGCCTTTACGACAAGAACGGTGTGGCAGGAAACCTCACCGGTACCTATACCGACCGCGACGGCAAGACCATCACACGCGCAGAGGACAGCATCTGCTACGAAGTGAGCCTGCCTGCCTTGGCATTGAAGCGCAACAGCGATGGCGACGTGAGCCATCTGCCTGCCGGTTTCAAGCTCAACGGCGCCCATGTGACCTATGAGGGATACCTCGAGGCACCTGTTGACAACAACTATCATTTCAATCTCTACTACGCCGGATATACCAAAGTGTACGTCGACGGCAAGGAGGTAGTGCCCGAACATTGGCGGCAGGCATGGAACCCCAATGCGTGCCGGTTCAACGTTCCGATGAGAGCAGGACAAAAGGTGAAGCTGCTCATCGACTGGTTGCCCGACGGCGATGTGTCGTATTGCGCGCTGAGAGTAGCACCTCCACGTAGTGAGCAACGTCAGCAGCAGTTGACCGTATGGAGCGAGATGGCCAAGGATCTCGACTATTACTTCATTGCCGGAAACACCGTCGACGAGGTCATCCACGGTTATCGTACGCTGACGGGTAAGGCGCAGGTGCTGCCCAAGTGGGCTTTGGGATTCTGGCAGAGCCGCGAGCGCTACAAGACCAGCGGCGACATTGAGCAGACGCTCGCGGAGTTCCGTCGCCGTCATATCCCCGTGGACAACATCGTGCAGGACTGGAACTACTGGGCCGACGACCAGTGGGGCAGTCACCAGTTCGAGGCTTCGCGCTATCCCAATCCGCAGGCGATGCTCGACAGCGTACATCAGATGCACGGACGCTTCATGATCTCGGTATGGCCAAAGTTCTATCCCAACACGAAGAACTACCAGGAACTCGATGCCAAAGGATGGATGTATCACCAGTGTATCGCTGATTCCATCCGTGACTGGGTGGGCCCTGGCTATATGAACTCGTTCTACGATGCCTATGCCGAAGGTGCCCGCAAGATGTTCTGGCGGCAGATGGATGAGAATCTCTATACGAAATATCACCATGGCATCGATGCTTGGTGGATGGACGCCTCGGAGCCTAACGTGCGCGACTGTACGCCGATGTGGTACCGCAAGGCTCTGAGCGGACCGACTGCTTTGGGCTCTACGACGGAATATTTCAACGCTTACTCGCTCGTCAACGCCGATGCCATCTACAACGGACAGCGCGAGGTGAACCCCAACCAGCGCGTCTTCCTGCTTACACGTAGTGGCTTCGCCGGTGAACAGCGATTCTCCACAGCTACGTGGAGCGGCGACATTGGCACACGATGGGAAGACATGCGCGCGCAGATGACAGCCGGATTGAACTACAACCTGGCCGGGCTGCCCTTCTGGGGCATGGATCAGGGTGGCTTCTCGGTGGAGAACCGATATGTCAAAGCCCAACAGCTCTATGACAAGACCGGTGAGGAAAACGCTGACTTGAAGGAGTGGCGTGAGTTGCAGACCCGCTGGAATGAGTTCGGATGCTTCATTCCGCTCTACCGCACGCATGGTCAGTGGCCTTTGCGTGAGGTGTGGAACATCGCGCCGGAGTCACATCCTGCCTACAAGGCCATTGTCTGGTACGACCGCCTGCGCTATCGTCTGATGCCCTATATCTATTCGCTGGCCGGTGCCGTGCACTTCAGTGACTACACGATGATGCGTGCGCTGGTGATGGACTTCAATGGCGACGATAAGGTCTACAATGTCAAGGACCAGTGGATGTTCGGTCCCTCGCTCATGGCTTGCCCCGTGGCGAAGTACCAGGCACGTAGCCGTGAGGTCTATCTGCCCGCTCAGCGTGGTTGGTATGACCTGCTCTCAGGCAAGCACTACGATGGCGGACAGACCATTACGGCCGACGCACCGCTGGAGCGTATACCGGTCTTTGTGCCCGAGGGAAGCCTGCTGCCGGTAGGACCGGAGATGGAATGGAGCGACGAGAAACCGGCAGAGACCATCGATCTCTATGTCTTCGCCGGTCGTGACGGCAGCTTCACGCTCTATGAGGACGAGAATACTAACTACAACTACGAGAAAGGACGCTATGCCACCATCCCGATGACATGGAACGAGCGCCAGCATACGCTGACCATCGGTGCCCGCAAAGGTACGTTCAATGGTATGCTGAAAAACCGTAAGTTCAACGTCATCCTTGTCAGTCCGACACATGCACAAGGCCTTGACATCGATCATGCGGTCAAAGGTAAACTGGTCAAGTACAATGGCAGCCGCGTTGTGGTGACGCTATAAAGGGCAGAGGTTAGAATGAAGGGACCTCGATGTTGGACTTGTGTCTGCTTCGACTGTGTCCCTGAAAGCTTACCTGCTGTATATAAAGAAAATGAGGGAGACGACATTCGTTTGTCGCCTCCCTCATTATTTTTTTGACCTATAGGTCGTACTTGTTCTCGGAACTTTCTTTGTTCACCCTTGACACATTCTGTGTCTACAGGCTGTATTCCTCAGGGGCAAAGAGGGGCTCCTTTGCTTTAGTTTCATTCTCGTTGATGATTGGATGGTGATCAGCATCGAAATAGACCGTCTGCCCGTTCATCTCCCGTGAGGCTTCCACGTCCGTGCGGATTTCCTTTGTTTCCTGCTCGTACTGACGGTGAAGGGTCAATGTAAGTACACCCCTTCGAGGGCAACTTTGTAGGGAACTTGGTCGGTTGTCTGCAAGGTTTGTCCATCGGCCTTATCTTTGCCCAACTCACTGACCTTTTCAACTTGTACGAACGCAGCGTAACTCAGGTGCAGAAGACCAACCGCAAGGCAATAGAATACGAGCGCAAAGTTTTGAGCCAACATAGGAAGGAGCAAGATGCCATATTCCGAAAGCAGACACAACACATGGCGGATATTGTCAGCAGAGGCAAAGTATTTGGATGTCACAGCGGCTTTTCTACATCATTGCACCAATAAGCCTATTCTCTATTTTCCTTATGGATTTACTTCCACAGGATAGCTTAGTTTAAAGTGCATCCCAATATTCTACATTGTCCGTAGAAAATCGAGGATGCACTTCTATTTTTACCACGTTATCACCTTATCAACAATAGTCTGTTGTTCGCTTGCGGTTCTTCTGAGATAGATACGTGTCGTTTCTATACTCTCGTGTCCCATCAAATCGGCAAGGAGAGAAATGTCATTGAACTTTTCCAAGAAATTCTTTGCGAAGCGATGACGGAAGGAATGTGGATATACCACTTTTTCGTTGAGTCCATACTTCACTGCATAGTTCTTCAACTGTTGCGCTATGCCTCTGGTAGTGATGCGCTGACCAAAACGGTTCAAGAACAGATACCCAGTCGTGCGTTTCGAGTCTTCAAGCCATTCTGCCGCTTCTACTCGTAGAGCCTTCGGGATATAGATACGGCGTATCTTGCCGCCTTTGGTATAGATGTCATAATACCCTACCTGTACATGCTCTACTTTTATCTGCACAAGCTCACTGACACGTGCCCCAGTTGCTGCGAGGAAACGAACCACGAAGTACCACTCTTTGTTATCTTCCTGCTTCAGTTTCTTTTTCAAGAAGAGGTAATCAGCATTGCTGATGACATTCTCCAAATAGGTACGCTGCTGCACCTTCACAGATTTCAGGCGAAGTTTGGACTTCCCCATAAAGTCGAGGTACTTGTTGATGGCTTGAATACGTAGGTTCACCGTCTTGGGCTTATACGTTTCAATCAAGAAGGTCTTATAGACCAACAGGTTCTTCTTGTTCAGCTCCTTAAACTTAGAGTTGAACTCCTTTACAGCATACAGGTATGCCGTAATTGTGTTCTGCGCCATATTTGCCTGGCGCAAAACGTTTTCAAATGTGTTTTCTGTCATATTTATATTGTATTATTGGGCGACATTGCCCTCTATATAATATGTATGACCTATTTCTATGAGTTCCTATTATGAGAAGATGCTTGCTACGGGAGAGGTGAAGTGCATCGATAAGGAGATACCGTTTGAGATTCCACAGGGGTGGGAATGGACACGACTTGGTAACATATTCAATCACACAAGTGGTAAACAGCAAAGTAGTAGTAACAAAAGTGGTGGAACACCACAGAAATTTATAACTACATCAAATCTCTATTGGGGATATTTTGTCCTTGATAATGTAAAGGTTATGAATTTTACAGAAGAAGAGATTAAAAGCTGTTCCGCTACAAAAGGTGATTTGCTTGTTTGTGAAGGGGGCGCGGGTTACGGACGTTCTGCCATTTGGAATGAAGATTATGATATTTGTCTTCAAAATCATATTCACAGATTGAGGCCACTTGTAGATGGCACTTGTGAGTATGTGTATTACTTCATCTACCTACAAAAGGAGAGTAATAGTCTTGCATCTATAGGAACTGCCATGCCTGGACTCTCAGCCAATAGGCTTAAAAGTTTACTGATACCACTACCGCCTTTAGCCGAACAGAATAGAATTACAAATAAACTTAAGGATGTTTTTACTGAAGTTGAGAAGTACGATAAGGCACAAGAAAGGCACAATCTGTTAAACTCTTCTCTCAATGATGTTATCAGAAAGAGCATTCTTCAAGAAGCCATTCAAGGAAAACTTGTTCCACAGATAGCCGAAGAAGGTACAGCCCAAGAACTGCTCGAACAAATAAAAATAGAGAAGCAAAAACTCGTAAAAGAGGGCAAACTAAAGAAGTCTGCCCTCAACGATAGTGTTATCTTCAAAGGTGACGATAACAAGTACTATGAGAAGATTGGGAAAAAATGTGTAGATATAACTGAAGAAATACCATTTCCTATTCCTGCAAATTGGCAATGGGTAAGGATTCGTGATGTATTTCAATTAAATCCAAAGAATGAGGCTGATGATGAGACTTTAGCTGCATTTATTCCAATGGAAAAGATAAGCGCAGGTTATAAATCAGATTTCACTTTTGATTTGGTCAAATGGGGAAATATAAAAAAGGGATTTACTCATTTTGCGAATGGTGACGTTGCTTTTGCTAAAATCACGCCATGTTTTCAAAACAGAAAGTCTGCAATTTTCCATGACTTACCCAATGGAATCGGTGCAGGAACAACAGAATTAAAGGTATTGAGACCCTATGGAAATACAATAGACAGGTGGTATCTGTTGTATTTCTTAGAGTCTCCGTATTTCATAGATGAAGCAACGTTTAAGGGAACTGCTAATCAACAACGTATTGTTGTGGGTTACTTGGAAGACAAACTATTACCATTGCCTACTCAAAAAGAGCAACAACGCATTGTTGCTCAAATAGAAAAACTATTTGAGCAACTGCGTTAATTGTTCTATCTTCTGAACTATTCTTCTCTGCTCTTGCAGTGGTGGAATACCAATAATAAGCCCATAAAACAATTCCTTGTTAAGGTGTGGAATTGCTGCACCTTTCTTAGAGTTGCGCAATGTCTCTTTATAGAACTGTATAAAAGCTAAAACATAAGGTTTGTACATTGAGGAACTTATCCATAACTGCTTGAATGTACTACCCATATAGCCATCTTGTGGTACGATGAAAACTTCACCAGAGTTTTCACCGTCCACAAGCATTATATTGTCACCTTTATATACAAGTTTACCTTGTTCTACTATAGCTTCAGAACTTTTACCACGCAGGTATTTTGCATCTAATAAGCATTGTTTGCCTGTTGTTTTTAAACCGTCTGTAAGTTGGCAAACTGCATTTAATCGAGCAAGAGACCAAGAATTTGGAATTTCAAAAGGCAGTTCTATTTCAGATACTTCGCTTCCTATTTGCTCATAATACTTGCTATATTCTTATACGTTTCAACAATTCTATATTGTTCTTGCAATGGTGGTATTGGAATGAAATACTTCTGTAAGCGAACCATTGTCAATGTTGCAACTGTTGTTCCTTGTGATTCTTGTCTGTATTGTCCCTTAAAGAAAGGCGATTCTATCACCATTTTTAGATATTCTGCACAAAGTCCATACTTGTTAGCCAAGCACAGTACACTTCCATCTTTGTAATAAAATTTATCGCTTTCTTTGACGATATATACTTTCCCCAAAGTTCCCACAGCAGTAATCATTAGGTCATTTGGCAAAGGAACTCCACTTGAAGAAAAGTCTTCGTACAAAGAGAGGTCTATGTATAGTTCGTTATCAACAAAACCATCATCAGCCAATTTCCCAATTTCTCTCGCTCGATAGAATGGTATTCCCGCTTGTCTCCAGTCCTTTGCATGAACTCTACGAGCAGAGCCTGTATTAAGGATTGTTTCCAAACGTGCCCAAGCCCAACTTTTTGGTATATCAAAAGGTATATCCTCGTCAATACACTCACAAGTTGCGCCTTTCTTCTCCCAATACTTGTTATCGTCACCACGGAATATAACAGAATCGTTGAGGGCAGACTTCTTTAGTTTGCCCTCTTTGACGAGTTTTTGCTTCTCAGTCTTAATCAGTTCAAGCAACTCTTGTGCAGTACCTTCTTCTGCTATTTGCGGAACGAGTTTGCCTTGAATAGCCTCTTGAAGGAGGCTCTTACGAATAGTATTGGAAAGTTCTTCATTTAACTTATTAAGTTTATCCTGCGCTTTTCCATACTCATCTATATATGGCATCAACTCCTTTATTCTTGTATCAATACGGAACTGCTCCGAAAGAGGTGGAAGTGGAACTAACAGAGACGTCATTGTTTCTGTGCTTACACGAGGCATTTTTACACCAAACGTTGCAGAATTAATGTAATCATCTACGTAAGGTGATTTCAAAAAGCTAACAATATAATCTTTACATATATTGCCGTAGCAAGTGAAAGGTATGATTTCGGGAGTACAAATACCTCTTTCAGGTGCAACGAGTATCTTTAATAAATATGGACGAAGTTTGCTGTATAAAATGTCACCACGGTTGAAGACGGTCTTGTCACCGATGGCTTTTCGCTCACCAACAGTTTTAATATTCAGCAATCTTCCTCCTTTTTCTATATCTTCCAAATCCAATTCCCATAATTGAGTATCGGCATTCGATGCGTTGATCTTTCTCTTTGTTTGGGCATAAGTTGATATTTCTCCTAATCTACACCATTCCCATCCCTTTGGAATCTCAAACGGTATCTCCGCATCTATGCACTTTACCTCCCCCGTAGCAAGCATCTTCTCATAATAGGAATTGTCCTCACCACGGTAGATGATAGATGCGTTCTTGTCTCGCTTGATTTTCTTCTCTTTTATCAGGCGTTCTTTCTCCTGACGAATCTTTTCAAGCAGTACGCTTGCCGGTTCGTCATTAGGGTCCTGGGGTACAAGTTTTCCTTGTATAGCCCATTGCAGTATGCTGTTTTTTAATTGCTTGCCGTTCATTCTGTTCTAATTGATTTAGAAGTTTTCATCTTTTTGTTTCTCCTGCTGGTAGAACTGATAGAGTTTCTTCCCTATCTTGTCTTTCTTGAATGTTCGCTCATGATTCATCGGCGTCATAGACAAACGTATCTTTCCTCTGTTATTGCAGCAGGAATATAGTTGGCATCCCTCCTGTTGATAAACTTTGTGCCTCCACCTGTTTTTTCATGTATCGTTGCAATGACTAAATCAAGAATCATGCTACGCAAAGCTTTTGCCTTTTCACTCTCCGTAAGCAACATACCGATATTGAGGAAAGCCCTAAAATTAAAGAGACCCAATTGAGTGATTTTGCTCGCCTCATTTATAAGGTGAGCAAATTGCAACTTAAACTCTTTCAGCGACTTATCCTTACATAAAACATATCCGTTATGCTTTAATTCTTCGCTGTTGGATCCAAGGTATCTATCAATAGTAGATATATCAACAGCATAAAAATCAGCAACCATTTTTTTGGTCAACCAATATTCACCTTTGAAAAACATACCTGAAATGTCAAGTCGCTTTTGGATTTCGTCAACAGCAAAACGGTTGTTGAGTACATTTTGGCGTTCTATATTTGAAACTGTCAAGTCTTTCATTGTCCGTCATTTTTTTGGGGGGTACTAATCCTTGCTGATTTCAATTCCTAATATCCGCTGTATTTCTGCCAACGTCTTGTCTATCTCGTGGTCGAGAGCCTTGCGCTTCTTGAAGTAGTCGGCGAGGAGTTCTGCTGGAGGAAGAATTTCTTCTTCGTCCTTTGGGAACTTGCATTGGTCGAAGTTACAATCCATGTCAAGAAGCTGCTGCGCAGTAAAACAGCGTGATTTCTCATCGTTGTTCTCTGCATCCACAATCTCTTGTCGATTAGTCCACCAGTCGATGATTGGCTGACAATGTTCAGCTCGCATGGGCTTTGTCTTAGAGAAATGTTTATAGCCTTCTGGCATGTCAAGACGATAGAACCATGTTTCTTTCGTGCTAAATCCCTCTTCTGCGCCTTCTGCCTTTTCTTTATTGAAGAAAAGGATGTTGGTGGCAATTGATGTGTAAGGTGCAAAAATGCTACCAGGCAATCGGATAATAGTGTGAAGGTTGAATTCTCGAAGCAGTTTTTCCTTGATTGCCAGTTTCGCATTGTCGGCGCCAAACAGGAAACCGTCTGGAAGGATAACCGCAGCACGGCCTTTTTCGGCAAGACGATACATGATAAGAACCATAAATAGGTCGGCTGTCTCGCTGGAACTCAAATCAGATGGGAAGTGCTGCTTTATGTCATTTTTCTCGCTACCTCCGTATGGTGGATTCATAAGTATGACATCGAACTTGTCTTCATCCGTGTAATTAAGCACATCCTTTGTCAGAGAATTGTCGTGCATCACTCTTGGAGAATCAATGTCATGCAGGAGCATATTTGTGACGCACAGCATATAAGGGAATTGCTTTTTCTCAATGCCATAGATTGAATTTTCATATTCCTCTTTATCTTCTGCCGTCCTCACCTTCTTGTCAAGAGCTTTTAGCCAGCTCGTTAAAAAACCACCGGTACCACAGGCAAAGTCTGCCATCTTTTCACCAACTTTAGGGTCTATGATCTCTGCCATGAAGTCTGTCAAGGCACGTGGTGTATAGAACTCACCTGCAGAGCCTGCCGACTGCATCTCTCTCAGGATGGACTCATAAATCTCACCGAAAGCATGGCTTTCTTCATAGTTGCCTAGGTCAAGTTGGTCAATGACATTGATAACCTGACGAAGCAAAACGCCATCCTTCATATACTGGTTGGCATCCTCAAAAGTAGTACGAACGATGGCACTACGCATCGGCGTTGAAGGATTAACCTCTAACCCTTTCAACGTTGGAAATAGTGTATTATTAACGAAATCCAATAAGGCATCGCCAGTTATCGCTTCACCTTCACCATTATCTTTCGCCCAGTTGCGCCATCGGCAATTCTCAGGTATGAACGACTTATAATTATCTTCATCAAACTCCCAATCGTTTTCCTTCTCATCATATACTTTCAAAAACAACATCCATGCAATTTGCTCGATACGCTGGGCATCGCCATTGATACCTGCATCGTTGCGCATGATGTTTCTGATGCTCTTTACAAAATTGTTAAGTGCCATATCTGGTTATGCTATACTGCTATAAATTAAACTTTCAAGTTCCTTCACTGCTGAAAAATACTGCTGGTTGCCACCAAAGAATTTTGCTATGTTGGCTGGTGAACCCATTTGCCGAAACGGATCAAGGCGTAGAACCGTTCTATTCTCCAACTGGGTAATACCATCATTGGCATATTTATCGAGCAGTGCTTCAAGTACCTTCCGGGCTTCCGCACCATACTTGTTGAAGATGTCGCGCTTCTTCACGTTCTCAGCACGTTCACGTCGAGTCAACGGCTTCTTTCCATAAGCGATATGACAGATGAAATCGAAATCATCAACATCATCCATGCCTCTATCATGTTTCAATGCCTGTAAGTCAATACCGCTCTCACGGAGTAGGTCTGTAATCTCAGCTTTTTTGTCTGCTTCATTCCATCTGCGAATAAAGTCATCAAGATTGGCGTAGGTGTCGTTGATGTTCTTTCGGGTATAATCTGTGATGCTCTCTGTGCGAAGAAGTTTGCCATTGGCATCATATACAGACACTACTTTGTTGATAACCTCAACCGTGCATCCATCCTCATCAACAATAGGTTTAGGCGGACGTTCCGGCTCGGGTTCGCTCACACCCATTGGCTCTTCCTCAATCTCTGGATAAGGCTTTGGTGTGCCCTTTACATAATTGTCGTTAACTTCAATCGGACCATCCCAGTCGGGGTCGGCAAACAAACGTGTCACATTACGAAAATCCATGATTGTGAAATGGGTCTTACCTTCTTTTTCACGGATTCTGGTGCCACGACCAACTATCTGCTTAAACTCTGTCATGGAGTTTATACGTTGGTCAAGTACGATAAGTTTCACCATCTTGCAGTCCACACCTGTTGAGAGCAATTTACTGGTTGTTGCAATCACAGGATACTTGGAAGCGACGGAAATAAAGTAGTCAAGTTTTGACTGCCCATAAAGGTCGCTGCCTGTGATACGCACTACATAATCTGGGTTTTTCTTGCACATGTCGGAATTTTCATTGACAAGTGCTGTGCGCATACGGTCGGCATGGTCTTCATCAGCACAGAATACAATGGTCTTTGCCATCCTATCTGTGCTCTTCAAATATTGGGTTATCTCATGTGCAACCTCTCTGATTCTATCTTCTATGATGATATTGTAATCATAGTCAGAGTTATTATAGATGCGGTCTTCTATGAGGTTGCCGTTTATGTCTCTTTGTCCTTTAACAGGTCGCCATTCATCACCGATGTTGGTTGTAATGTTTACAACCTTGAAAGGCGCAAGGAAACCATCTTCAATACCTTCCTTTAGGCTATATGTATAGATAGGCTCCCCAAAATAACTGATACTGGACTGGTATTTAGTTTCCTTTGGGGTTGCAGTCATACCCAGTTGAATTGCTCCTTCAAAGTATTTCAGTATTTCACGCCAGTTGCTATCATCTTTGGCACTTCCGCGATGGCACTCGTCAACGATGACCATATCAAAGAACTCTGGTTTAAACAGCTCCTTGTAGTTCTGTTTCCCTTCTTTCCCAATTAGCTGCTGGTAAAGAGAGAAATATACTTCGTATGCTAAGTGTCCACCATGTGTTTCAATGTCGCTCTGATAATCTACTTTATGGATTGTACTTGACAGGGGCTTAAAGTCTTGCTGAATAGACTGGTCAACCAAAACATTTCGGTCAGCCAGATACAAGACTTTCTTTACTAAACCAGCTTTGAGAAGACGGTAAACTATTTGGAAAGCAGTATATGTCTTACCCGTTCCTGTCGCCATGACAAGCAACAAGCGGTTTCTACCTTGTGCAACCGCATTGACGGTACGGTTCACGGCGTTACGCTGGTAGTATCGAGGTGGGAAAATGTCTTGTCCTGTGCAGTACGGCTGATTGATGATTTTCTTCTCTTCATCCGAGAAGCCTTTACCACCATTACTCTCAGTAAGGAATCGAGCATATAATTCTTCTTTCGTTGGAAAGGCATCCATCGAGAAAGAGCGTTCCTTTCCTGTCAGGAAATCATATTCTTGATAACCTTGGCCATTGGAACTGAGAGCAAAAGGAATATCCATCATTTGGGCATATTCCTTTGCCTGTTGCATTCCAAATGAGACTGTATGATTTGCGTCCTTGGCTTCAACAATGGCAATGGGGGTAGCACGATTGTAATAAAGCATATAGTCTGCAAACTTAGCTTTACCACGAGCCACTAAATTTCCTCTAAGGTTAATCTTGCCATCTGTAAGTTTAACCTTAGTCTCCATAGTTATGTCTTCTACCGACCATCCCTTTTGTAGTATGGATGGAGTAATGTACCGTAGTTTTATGTCTTCTTCAGACAGTGCCAGTAGATTATCCATATGCAACTTCCGATAAGTTTATATTATGGAAATATATTACAAAGATATTTATTTTTTGCGAAAAAGAGTCCTTTGCATTCCGTTTTTATAGATATTTAATGCTGATTATTCAGAGAAATGACATTTTGCTTGAAACCAGACACCGTGTTCTTAAACTCACTGGTCACTCTTGGATAGAGTTCGATCAGAGCATCTGCAAAAATGATAGTCACATCAACTTTTTCTTTTGAAAGTTCAATTCCAACAAATAATTCTCAATATTCTCAATATTCGTTTATATTCTTTATACGTCCGAAGGGCGTGCGTTAAAAGACCGAGGAGCATGATTATATGTGCTCCCGTTTCTTTCTTTTTTAACGCTCCACTTTGTGGAATTCCGGCACAGCGGATATTTTCAGTGGATGGTGGTGTGAGGATAAATAGATCGAACGTTTGCGTTAAGCCACATGAGCAGAGCTAAGCAGCTTGATCTCTGTCATGGCAAGAAGACGAAGGATGAAATCCAAGGTCGGTTCCCTCAAGAGGAATGAGAACAGTCATAGACGTTTTCCACCTGAATATAGTAGGAAAATCATGGTCAGTCTTTTGCTCCTAATAGAGCAATGGGACAGAAGCAATGGGGTGGCTTGGCGAGCAAGCTCGCAGCCACCCCATTGCTTCTGTCCCACACCATAGGTGTCAAGCCTGTCCATGACTATTTTCCTTGTCTTATGGGATGGAAGGGTGACACTAAATCTTTTTTTGAGTGATATATAGTGACACGTTGGCGATATCACATACAAGACATCTTGGATTCCTCCAACCACCATCCCACGGAAAATATCCGCTGCGCCGGTATAAGTGAATGACTCCTTGGTGTGCGACTGCTTTGCGGCTATTATGTCGCTTGGCGAAAAGAATGTGTTGATATAAAAGAGTAGCAACTCTTCTTTTCGTTATGCTTTCGGGGTATCTTTCTGCGTCATGGTGCTGTCACTTTTGATGTGCACATCGCGCTGCGGATACGGAATCTCGATCTGATGCTCGTTGAGTGTGTTGTACAGTGCCTCGTAGATCTCGCCCGTAGCGTAGATCTGTTTGCGCGAGTCGACCCATGCGAGCACCTTGAAGTCGATGGAGTTGTCGCCGAAGTTGACGAAGACCGTATTGATGTATTTGATATAGTTCTTCCGTTCGATGCGCTTCACGGCGGCAGCGGCCAACTCCTTCACCTCTGCGACGTTGCTGCCGTATGCCACGCCGACGGGAATGATGGCAAGCTCGTAGCCGTGGTTCTTCGTCAGGTTCTTGTAGTTCTTGGTGAAAAGCTGCGAGTTTTGAAACGAGATGATACTGCCGTCGAGGGCTTCGATCATCGTCGAGGTATAGGAGATATTGCGTACGGTGCCGCGTGTGCCGTCGATGCTGACGTAGTCACCGACGCGGATGCGGCCTGCCATCAGCGAGATGCCGTAGTAGATATTCTCCAGAATGTCCTTCATAGCGAAACCGATACCAGTGGACAGACCGGCGGAGATAGCCACGATCCACGAGTTGTCGATGTTGAAGATCTTCATCGAGATCAATAGCCAGATGCCCCAGACAAGCACCTGGATGACGTTGCGCCACATGGCCGTGCGACTGATCACGGCCTGAGAGTCCTCACGGCGATTCTCCTCTATGGCATGATCGTGCTCGCTCTGTGCAAAGTGGTGGTGGAGCAGGTTGAGCGACGTGTGGCAGAAATAGGAGAAGAGATAGAAGAGAATCACCACCTGCACGGCCTTGAAGATGGAGAAGGTGAAGTTCTTCGTGTCGATCAGACGCATGCTGAAGATTTGCAGCGTGGTGTCGCTGAGGTTGAACACGTCGGCGGCCCAGTAGATCGACAGAATGATAGACAGTGCTCCGGATATTGGAAGCAGGGCGTAGTAGAAGAAACGGAAGAGCCACGTACGCGTGATCGACGTGTCCTTGTCGAAGAAAAGACGGCGCGGATTGTTGCCATAGCCCTTGAGCAGCGACGACACGCAGGTGATCGTCAGGATACAGGTCAGCTGCATCGTCCACCATATCAAGGCTTCGACGGAGAGCAATGTGTAGCCGACGAGGGAGGCCACCACGCTGAAGACAAACACGATAAGCGACATCGTGGTGTAGAACACGTCGCTCTTGGGCAACAGCTTCTGATAGTGCTTCACCACGAGCCATTGCCAGACGGCACAGATGAACAGCATTGGTGGGAAGATCAGGTTGACGAGCGTGTTCGGTATGAGGATGATGCGGAAGCCGATGACCAGAAAGCACACCGTCAGCACAGGGGCATAGATGCGCAGTCCGTTCTTGATCTGAGCACCGTCGAGGCGGATGAGCAGTGAGAGCAGGATGGCGGCCATCAGCCAGGCGAACTCCATGAGCAGCCCCGTAGCCATGACAAAGAAGTTCTGAGCTACGGCCTGACGCAGCAAGCCCAGCATCAGCGCAAAGGTGATCACCGTAGATGTGGCGATGATCGTGCGGCGCTTGGCATTGAACGAGGCCTTGGTGTGGATCATCTCAAGGTCGTCTGCGGCTTCTCCGGATGGCTCCATGGAATTGGGGGACGGTGACGGGGCTTGTATGCTTGCCTTGCGCTTGTCGAACCAGTGGAACAGGAAGTCGATCTTGCCGTGCTTGACAAGGTAGGTGAAGATGAAGCCGATGACGAGATAGTTCAGGCCAGCAGCAATGAGTACACCGATAAACAGCGCAATGAAGAAACCTAAGATGACCCTTCCGTCCCATTCCGAGAGTGCATGATGCACCGGCCGGTATTTCATCAGTACTGTGGTGAGCGTGAGGTTGTATTCCTTCCTGAGGTTATGAAGAACCATCAGATAGTTCTCGCCGCCATTGTTGAAGATGCTCCGCTGTATCTCGCCGTAGCGCATGTTGGCGTAGTCGTTGAGGTTCTTCAGTCCCTCTTCCGTACGGTTGTACAGCGTGATGTATTGCTTCATCTGGTCGTTATTGTCGGCCAGCGTGCGCCGGATGTTGATGGCGAGCGTCAGACAGACGTTGCGGTCGAGCTTGGCTTTGGGCGTGAGCGCGCCAATGTACATGTTGCTCAGGTCGTTGATCAGACTGTCGTAGCGGCTGACCTCAGTGTTGGTGTTGGTGATATAGTCGCGGAAGGGCGCCGCGTTGTTGCGGAACTGCTTGTACTGTTCCGTGGCGGCGTGACAGGCGTAGGTAAGGTCAAAGATATTGCCCTCCTTTTGGGAGTATAGCATCAGCGCGTTTTGCTGACTTTGGTTGCCCACCGTGATCAGCTCCTTGACGACCATCTGCTGCTGGAGCCGCAGGTCGTTTTGCTGTTTGTCGAGATCGTGACGGTAGTTGTTGAGTTCCTGACGCAGAATGGACAGCGAACTGCTGATGTCGCGCTCCTTGAGCACGGCATGGCTGGAAGTTGCCAGAAGCAATAACAGCGGGAGGATGATACAGCGGATATGTTTCAGCATAATTCGATTGTGTGTATTGTCGCACAAAGTTATAAAAACTCTATGTATAGAGTTATTATAGAGTGGTTAAAGATAGTTAACAGAGTAACAACATTGGAGTATTTTTCGTATTTTTGTAAACGAAGGTTTATTGAAACTGTTGGGAACGAAGGATTATGGGAACTGTTGAGTTAACGGAGTTTACTGGATTTTTTGTATGTTGCTTTGATGTACCCTATTAGGAATTCCTATATGCCGGCGTAATTCTTCAATAGGAAACCAGATAACTCAATAGCCGGCAGGGGGGTGGCAGCTTTGTCCATCCCCCTTTTGTCGCCATAGCCTTCTTGGTGCATGAGACTCAGACGGTGGTGGAACTATCAATAAGGTGCATCGCAACTGTGGCGAATTGAGCCAAAGCGATGAAACAAGCGAGATGACAGTGTCAGAAACGCTTTCTGACAAGCAGGACTTCCTTTTCTGTGATTTTCACTACAGTTTTGCACTCTAGATTGAAAGTTCAGGACGACAGTAGTTTGTCAATTAATTTAGTGTATAGCCAACCATTGCATTAAATTAAATAAAATAAACAAGGGTAAGTATTCAGTAGAAAATCTCTATGACAACCTTTTTTATCTCAAGAATTCGAGAATGAGAGAATATTCTCCAAATCCTATCGATTCACAATAGTACGTTGCGACATTTGTTATCAACAATAGATAAAATTGCAAAAGAACTTGCAAGTGTGAGATAAAACGATTATATTTGCAACAAACATTTAATAAGGAACTGATCGCCATAAGAGTGAGTTGATGGACAATTGGCAGCGAATGCGTGAGGGAAAAAAGCCATTATTGCCCACGAAAATAAAGCTCGGGCTTTCTTTTCGTATTCCACTCGTTTTCACTATCTTTGCAAGTAGAAACAAAATGCAGTCACTATGAACGCAAATTACAAGCATGTACCTTATGGCATCGCAGACTTCGAGCAGGTGCGAAAAGAAGATCTTTACTTGGTCGACAAAACCATGTTTTTCGAGAAGATGGAGAGGGCAGGACACTTTCTTTTCCTGGTGCGCCCGCGCCGCTTCGGCAAGAGTCTCTTTCTCGATATGCTGGAATCGTATTACGACATCAACCAGAAGGACAACTTCCAAGAGCTGTTCAAAGGACTGTATGTCGCTGAACATCCGACAAAAGAGCAGGGAGAGTTTTTGGTACTACACCTTAACTTCTCAATGGTGGGCAGCAACTTGGACACCTTATATGAAGACTTCAACATCTACCTTAGTAGACGCTGTGAATTCTTCGCTAAGAAATATGCCGAATATTACCCCGAAGGATTTGTGGAGGATATGCTAAGAGAGAAGACGGGAATGGGTATGCTAAATCGCATCTATGACGCTTCACATGAATTGAGACTTAAGCTCTATCTCATCGTCGACGAATACGACAACTTCACCAATAATGTGCTCAACGTGAAGGGACAGCGGGCTTATCACGAGCTCACCCACGGCACCGGCTTCTACCGCGACATCTTCAAGCTCTTCAAGCCGATGTTCCACCGCATCATCATGCTTGGCGTCTCGCCCATTACGCTCGACGACCTCACCAGTGGCTACAACATCGCACTGAACATGAGCCTCGATGCCCGCTTCAACCAGATGCTCGGCTTCTCCGAAGAGGAGGTGCGCCAGATGATCCGCTACTATAAGGAGGTGGGAGCCATCAGCGAGGACAAGACCGAGGACGACATCATCGCCGACATGAAACCGTGGTACGACAACTACTGTTTCGCAAGAAGATGTTTCGCAACAGATCCTAAGATGTTCAACTGCGACATGGTGTGCTATTATATGAGTACGCTCGTTGATACCGGAGATCGTCCCGAAGACCTTGTGGATCCCAACACGATGACGGACTATGGCAAGCTGAAGCGACTCATAGAGATAGACAGAATGGAAGAGAGCCGCCTCAGCACCATTCACGAGATCGCAGAGAAGGGATATATCTTAGGCACGGTTGTCAGCCATTTCCCTGCCGAACGAATCATGGACTATGACAACTTCGTCAGCCTGCTCTACTACTATGGCATGCTGACCATAGGTGGCGTGCGCGGTGAGACGCTGAAACTGATCATCCCCAACAACAATGTGCGCATCCAGTACTATCAATACATGTTTGATGAATATCAGAATATCAACGCGCTCCCCACTGCCGCATTGCGAAGTGTCTATGACAGCGCAGCGCTTGACGGCGACTGGCGCCCGTTGATAGAGTTCATCTGCAAGGCTTATCACGACACCACAGCCATCCGCCAGCTCATCGAGGGCGAGCGCAACCTGCAAGGCTTCATGAATGCCTACCTCACGCTGACCAACTACTATCAGGTGGCACCGGAGATGGAGTTCTCCCACGGCTATTGCGATTTCTTCCTGTTGCCCAACTACCTCACCTATCCGATGGTGGCGCACAGCTACATCCTGGAACTGAAATACTTGAAGTCCGACGCTACCGAGGCGGAGGCCGAAAAGCAGTGGACTGAGGCTGTAGATCAGATCAAGACCTACGCGGCCGACAAGAAGTTGCAGAGCATGCTCCACGGCTCCACGCTCCACCCAATCGTGATACAGATCAAAGGCTACGACCTCGTGAAGTACGAGGAGATTAAAGCTTGATAAACGAAAGTACTGAAAATATTCTCAATATTCGGTTATATTCTTGATACCATCGGAGATGGTGCGTTAAGAGCAAAACGTTAGCTGTCAGTTAACGCTCCGCTATGCGGAATAAAGAAAATAACCGAATATATAGAATATTTTTCTCGTAGTCGGTTATCCTTTTGTAGGGGCACATAGCCGCCCCAAACCCGCAAGACTAAAATTAACTATCGAAATTGAAAGCCCGAAAACTTGCATTCTATCGAAGTTTGCTGCACAAAAGCCCTGCATTCTATCGAAGTTTACGGCACGAAAAACTGCATTCTATCGAAGTTTATCGCCATTAAATTTGCATTCTATCGAAGTTTTCAGCTTTAAAAATTGCATTCTATCGAAGTTTTTGCTTATCTTTGCAGAGTCTTCAAACGATGTTTTTTATGGATGTAAGAAAACTTATCACGGTATTTTCAGATCAAAAGGAAGAATTGGAAAGCAACGATTTGTCAACGCTCTGCGACCGTCTGGAAGAGGGTCAACTCTCTTTGAACAGCAAGCTGGCGCAAGTGGTCATTGGTGTGCGTAGAAGTGGGAAATCTACACTCTGTGAAAAGGTCCTTCGTCAAAACCAAGCAAATTTTGCGTATGCCAACTTTGATGATGATCGTCTGATAGGTCTTACGACCGAGGACTTCGACACAGTCCTTGATGCTCTCTATCAGCTTTATGGCGACTTTCAATATCTTTTTCTTGATGAGATGCAGAATGTAGACGACTGGCAGCTATTTGTCAACCGTATGCTCCGTCAGAATATCCATCTTGTGATCACTGGCTCTAACGCAAAGCTGTTGAGTGGGGAACTCACAACACATCTGACAGGGCGCTACCATAGAATAGAACTTTTTCCATTTTCTTTTACTGAGATGGCTCGGATGAAAGACATCAATTTGTCTTCACTCTCTGTAAGAGCCACTGCTTTGAGGAAGAAGGCTCTTAGCGAATACCTGATTGAGGGCGGCTTCCCGGAGTTGTTGAACGAGTCAGACAAACGAGGCTATGTAGAGGGCTTGCTCGATGCAATCATTAGGAACGACATCGCACAGCGATTCCGGGTACGCTTTGTTGAGGTGTTACGAAGGCTTGCCACCTACCTGATGGATAACTTCTGCCAGGAATACTCTGCCAAGAAGTTATCTTCCGTCTTAGGCGTTTCTGATCATACGATAGACAACTATTATGGCTATCTGAAGGAAGCTTTCCTGCTCTTGGGCATTCATAAGTTTTCTTATAAGAGCAGGGAGCGCATTTTGAACGAGAAAGTCTATGTTGTCGATCCTGCTTTCGTGACTGACAGAAATGATGTCATCGCTTCGACAAATCTTGGCTGGCGATTGGAGAATGTGGTATATATAGAATTGCTGCGTCGTTACCGCCCACAGCACAAAGACATCTTCTATTACCGAGACAGACAGTGGGAAGTGGACTTCATGGTCGTCAAAGATGGAGCCGTAGAGCAGCTGATACAGGTCTCCTACGATATCAGCAGTGACAAGACCCGGCAACGTGAGCTCAATGCACTTGTTAAGGCTTCTGAAAAGTTCCACTGCGATGATTTGCTGCTCATCAATATGGACGAAGAGGAGCAGGAAACCGTCAAAGGGCATAGGATAAGAATAGTGCCGGCAGCCGAATGGTTAGTTGGTCAACTTAGAATGCTATAATAGTCTATGTATTATTGTAAAACCGCATGAATGCATTGTTCGAGAACAACTTTCATGCGGTTTCTTATATATTAATGAATACTACTTCACAACTGTGACATCATAGTTACTATAAGCAAAACCTGTCGGCTATTTTGAGGCATCTTCACCAGGAGACGTCACCCAAGTAAACTCCTGTGTTGCGTTGCTCTTACTGTTCCACTTGAAAAAGAAACCGTAAGAACCTGAGTACCCATCTGCACCTGCAAACCTATTTTTTAACGCGATAGATGTCATGAGAAGGAGAATACTCAATAGTCACAGGCCGCTGCATCCCATCGTGATACAGATCAAAGGATACAAGCTCGTGAGTGACCGGGAGATCAGAGCATGACTGTCGGGGTTCGCAGCCCTAAGGGCTGCATTCTATTGAAGTCTACTTATCCTATACAACAAAAAAGTGAAGCAACCCAACGGTTACTTCACTTTTATATTTATAACAAGTTGCTGTTACTTATCCAGCGTCAACGTTTCTGTTTTTGTTCCAAAGGAGCCTGCCGAGACAGTGAACTTGAAGTTGAACGTGAACGTCTTCGTCGAAGCGTCGTAGGTGCTACCCTGGTCGGTCATGCTCACCATTCCGTATGAGGAGTGTACATATCCCGTCTCGATGGCGCCGCTGGGATATACCGTTACGTTGGAGCCGTTGGGCGAGAAGGAGAAGCCATACCCATCCTTATAGAGGCTCTTGATGCGGTAGCGGTTGCCGACAGTGGAATATTCCACATCCACTTTCCATGAGCCGCCGAAGAACGATGAGGTCCACGTGCCCTGTCCGTAGGGCTTGTAGTCCAGTCCGGCGAACTGAATAGTTTGCTGCGTCTTGGTGTTGCCGCGGACAGCCACCACGGTGATGTCGTAGAGTCCGTGCAGGTCCTTTACGTATACGTCGGTGTCGCTGGCAGCCTTAAGGTCGAGCTTCGTGCCTTTCTCTACAACATAGTCGGCATATTGCTGGTCTGTCATATTCAAGGCCTTCTTCTCGTCGTTGAGCTGAGCCAGGTAATAGACCTCTTGCACGGCAGAGTTGGTGATGACGCGGAAGCGGCAGTCGTTATCAGCGTTGTAGCCGTCTCCTGCGGTATATTTATAGACCGAGGCCACTGGTGTGGAATCGTGGCCAGGATCCGTGCCCTCGTCTTCCTGACAAGCTGCGAACATTGTCAAGGATAGAAGCATCAAGGTCAATCTTTCAAATATATTTTTCATTGTATATGCTTTTATAAGTTCTACATTTTACCATTTGAATGCGGGAGAATCCTCTGAAGGCTGCACAGGATCTGGGTTGAGCGTCATGCCACCGTTTACTCCGCTCTCGGTGTCCACGAAGGTCCAAACCATCCAGTTGGGTACGGAGGTTGTGTTCCAGCGGGCTCCCTCGGTATGGTTGGTACCGGCGTAGCTGCGGATGATACCCTTGTTGAGACGCTTGATGTCGAAGGTGGCAAAGCCCTCGCCCCAAAGTTCTACACGACGCTGCCACCACACCTCGTTTTGAAATTCAGAAGTCTTGGCGTTATAGTAAGCCTCGTTGTGCTTGCCGTAAACGTACTGCGGATCACGTGTCTTAGCAAATTCGGTGAGAAGCTGCTTGCCACGAGCCAAGTCTTGCATTCCTGCTGCCTCAATCTCGATGAGCTTCATTTCCTCCACGCGCATCAAAGGAACGGAAACCTCCCAAATCTTATACTTCTCGTCAAGGATACCACTCTTGGGACGGAATTTGACGTTCAAGCCTCCATAACCATATTTATTGACTTGTCCGAGGCGGTAAAGCAATTTTGCCCCGTCGTTGTCCTGATGGCAAGAGTAAGGCTTCAGCAAGTTCAGCAGCTCGCTGGTCTTCTTCTCCTCGGCGAGGGTGTCGGCACTGAAGGGCAGCCAGCACTTCTTGCGGAAGTCGGTATTGGGAATCGTGCTATAGAGATGCTTGTCGATGACCTGCGGGCCGCCGAAGGTAGTGGCATATCCTGCGACTTCATCGCCCAAGCTGTTCTCCGTGATCATGCAGGAGCCCCAAGAGTCATTGCCGTCGTTGGTGGTGATGCTGGGGTCGGTGTCCTTGAACTGTGTGGCAAACATCCATGAGGAGTTGTTGTCAGGCGTATTGAAGCCGTTGGAATGGTCGAGGAACTGGCTCTCGTTCATCACGGTGTAGCCCTGCTGGGCGAGCTTGGCATACTTCTCGGCGTTGGCCCAGTCCTGCTTCTCCAGGTAGACGCGTGCCTTGAGGCCATAGACGACACTCTCGTCGGGCGTGTACTTGTCCGAGCGCTGATAGTCGGCGAGATCTTTCTCGGCGGCGTCGAGGTCCTTGAGCATGAATTCGAAGGCCTCGTCCCACGTCATGCGCTCCTGGTTGCGCGACTCGGCGGCTGTGCGCACTTCGTCGGCCTTGATGGTCGTCAGCGCGTTATGATCCTCGAAGTAAGGCTTCTGTGCGTACATGCGGCAGAGGTCGAGGTAGAACATAGCGCGCATGGCATAGGCGATGCCGACACCATGCTTATGCGTCTCGTCTGGCTCGGCATAGTTGGCGGCTCCACCGGCAGCAATGACCTTGTTGCAGTCGTTGATCCATCCGTAGTACAGTGTCCAGGGGAACTGGGCGACGGCATACCCGGAAGCCAGGTGATTGACGTCACTGTACCAGGCAGAATAGGGATTGCTGCCGGCGGCCACGACGTCCTGACCCTCCACATCACGTGTGAGGAAGAACGACGTATAGCCATAGTCCCAAACCTGATTTTTGGAAGTAGTATACAGGCGTTTGCCCGACAGGTTGCCGGTAAGGTTAGATACCAAGCTGATAAATGCACCTGGAGCATCGCTAACTTGCTCCTGCGAAGGTGCTCCGTTCTGTGGTGTATATTCCTCTATACAGCCGGTAAGACTTAAAGCAATAGTACCGGCAAAAAGGAGAGAAGTTATTTTCTTTGTTTTCATTTCTGTTCTGTTTAATCACATTAGAAAGATACCTGAATGCCACCCATGATCGTGCGTACCGGTGCATATGAGTCAATACCAAGAGATGTAGTACCCTGGAAGTCGAAGCGTGGGTCAAGTCCCTTGCGTGCCGACCAGAAACAGAGGTTCTGCCCCTGTACATAGACACGAATTTTACTCAGCATGAGTTTGTTGACAATAGCTCTCGGAAGTGTATATCCAACCATGAAAGACTGGAAATTGAGATAGCGGGCACTTGTGAGGAAACGTGTAGACTGTGAGGTCACTGTTTGATCACCATACTGGAAACGTGGAATGTTCGACGATGTGTTGTTGGGTGTCCATGCTTTCAGAATGTCCTTATGGTAAGTATAGCCAATGTGGTTGCTGCTGTAGGAAGGTGCCATCAGCTCAGCATAACCGAAGTCATAGATCTTGCCACCTAACTGAAAGTCAAAGTTTGCCGACACGTCGAAACCATAAGCAGACAGCGTCGTGGAGAAGCCACCGTTGGCCCAAGGCAGCATGTTGTGGGTGTAATACGATGCCTCGTTCCAGTTGGTCGTCGTGTAGGAGTGCTTCGTGCCGGGCTTGCTGGAGTTGGAGAGGGTACCGGCCTGGTACTGCTTGAAGATGTCCTCGTCGACCCAGTAGAGGGGCTCGCCCTTCTCGTTGACACCGGCATAGTCGGGCAGCATGGCGTTGTAGAGCTGCCCGCCCTCAGCGTACCACATAGACACGTTGAAGCCGTTGCTCACGTCGGCCTGAGACCAGCCTCCGTAGTTTGCAATTTTATCCGGTGAGAGCTTCAGAATCTTTGCGTTGTTGTGTGAGATATTACCACTAACATTCCAAGTGATGTCTTTTGTACGGATGACATCAGCACTGAGAGTGAGCTCCACACCACGGTTGCGGATAGAGCCGATGTTGTCGTAGTAGCCACGAACGCCATTGCTTTCTGGAAGTTGCTCCCAGAAAAGAAGGTTTGTAGTGTGCTTGTTGTACCAGTTAAACTCACCGTTGACGCGGTTGTTGAACAAGCTGAACTCCAAACCGATGTTGAAGTTGGTCGTCGTCTCCCATGTGATCTCGTCATTACCAATTTGGGCAAACGAAGGAAGCATCTGCTTATTACCTTTACTCAAGCTGTAGCGGTCGAGGAACTGGAAGTCAGGGATACCGTCGTTACCCTGCTGTCCGACAGAAGCCTTGAATTTGAGGTTGTTGACCCATGTGGCGTTCAAGTCCTTGAAGAACTTCTCCTTGGAGATGATCCAAGCGCCGCCGACGCTCCAGAAGTCACCCCAGCGGTGGTCCTTGGAGAAGCGGGAGGAAGCGTCACGACGGTAGCTGGCTTGTGCGAAGTAGCGCTGGTCGTAGTTATAGAGCACATTGCCGAAGTAACCCTCCACATTGTAGTTCGTAGCGTTGGAGGTGCTGTTGTACCGGTCAGAGAAAGCAGCGATCTCCTGAATGTCGGGGGAGAATCCACCGCGTGCCAAAGCTTCCAGCAGGTCGCTGTGTGACTTGTACCACTCATGTCCGAGCATAGCCTGGATGTCGTGCTGGCCAAAGGTCTGATGGTAGTTGAGCGTCTGAATATAATTCTGACGGCGTGACACCGTGTTAAGCTTGTCGATGGAGCCATTCTCGGAAGCTGCGGCACCGATGTACGGGTTGCCGTAGATGCTGTATTGTGACAGGCCGAGCGTGTAGTTGTTGTTCGACGAGAACTTCAGCCACGGTGTGAAGTTGATGTCGAAGTTGAACTGTCCCTGGATTTGGTCGCCGCGGCTCTTGTCGTTGTCATACTGGTTGCTGCCGATAGGGTTACCATTTGCCAAGAAGCCACGCTTCAGACCATCATAGTCAGCCGAGGAGCCAAGGTCGTAGCGCACATGTCCGTACTCGTCTTTCATGATGTACGGGTTGCCGTTCTCATCCACACCACGTACGTAGAGTGGGTAGATGGGGGCGATGTACTGTGTATAGATGGACGGGTTGTCAGCAGAGCTGCTTGTGTTGCTCAGGTTGGGGTTGGAGCTCATGTTGCTGTGCACCCAGCCCACATTGGAGAAGAGATGGAGCCACTTGGTGGCCTGGTAGTCAGCCTTGAAGCGGGCCGTGATGCGCTCATAGCCCGAGTTGTACAGAACGCCGCTCTCCTTGAGATAGCCTACAGAAGAGTAGTATGAGAGTTTGTCAGAGGCACCACTGACGTTGAAGTTGTACTCCTGGCGGAAGCCATGGCGGTAGGCTGCGTCTTTCCAGTTGTCGGGCTGTAAGTAATATTTGGTGCCATTGAGGCCGGTGTAGACGGCGCCCACGGTGGCGTTGGGGTTGATCTTGCCGTCGAGGCCGATGAGATTCTCACCCGTCGGCACCGTGAAGACGTTATAGCCCAGGCCAAACTGCTTGTTGGTAAACATGTTGGCATTAACCCACTTATTGGCGGCGGCAGCAGAGAATCCGTTGCCATAGAAAGCGTAGTTGTAGAGTTGGCTGTAGTAGACCTCGGCATACTGCTTAGGGTCGGTGATGACGTCGTAGTCCTGCACGGCACGGCTTGTACCACCCCATTTAGCTTCGAAATTGATGTTGGCTTTGCCAATGTTGCCTTTCTTTGTGGTAATCAAGATGACACCGGCGGCACCACGGGCACCATACAATGCTGCACTAGAGGCATCCTTCAGCACGGTGATGCTCTCGATGTCCTCCTGCGGAATATTGCTCAAGGAAGCAGGATAGGGAGCACCGTCTACGACGATCAACGGTGTGGTGGAAGCATTGAGTGAGGCAATACCACGGATGTGGATGTCGCCCTGGTCTGCACCAGGCTGACCGCTGCCACCAGTAATCTGTAAACCAGGAACTGTACCCACGAGGGCATCAGCCGCATTGGTGGCAATCTTCTTGCTCAGGTCCTCTGCGTTGACGACAGCGGCAGAGCCGGCAAATGAATTCTTGGTCTGTTGTCCGAAGGCCACCACCATGACCTCGTCAAGTGTATGATTGTCGTTTTGCAGTACCACCTTCATGTTTCCGCCGACCTTCACGGTCTGTGGCTTCATGCCAAGGTAGCTGACCACCAGCTTGGCACCAGCAGGGGCATTGAGCTGGAAGTGGCCGTTCACATCCGTGACGGTACCCGTGTTTGTACCTTCCACCTTCACGGCGGCGCCCACCACGGGCTCACCGTCGTCACTGGAGGTTACGGTACCACTAACATTCGTCTGAGCCATCACGCTTCCCGCGAAGAGGAAGGTTCCGGCCAAAAGCGTCATTAGTCTTTTTTCCATAAATTCTCTCTTTAGTTAAAATATAATGTTATAGTCTTGTCTATGTGTGATATGTATGTTCCTGTTTTGTGCGTCCTCTCTATTTGTCCACACCTTATTATATATGTCCTTACTTTCTACCTGTTCCTCCTCTCTCTTCTGCTGTGTCCTCCTCCCCGCGGGAGGAAGATAAGTCAAGCTTTATTTACCTATTCTAATTTTATATAATTATATCAGACTGCAAATTTAGATAATATTTTTAAATTAAGCAAATGTTTTAATGTTAAAGTTTCGATTTTGCTTCGTTTTGCTTAAAAATCTGTTGCTTTTGCTGAATGGGAGTAACAGGTTGTTAACAGAAAGGCAACTATGTGTCATTGTATATTGAATGTCTTGGTCTCCTTATGGAAGGATTCTTCCCAACACTTTTTTATTGGCATCGGCAAGCCGCCGGTTGTTGATGTCCCGGATGTAGATACGCGTGGTATTTGTGTTGGTGTGGCCGAGTGCGCTGGCGATGACGGCAAGATCGACATTGGTGTCGTAGGCAACGCTCGCCCATGTGTGGCGGACGACGTATGAGGTTATGCTGCGTTTCAGTCCTGCCAACTTTTCCAGTTTGTGGAGATTGCGGTTGTAAGTTCTCAGACTGCTTTGATATTGTTTATAGGCTGGAGTAGGCTGGTGGGCGGTGATGATGGGAAATACGAACTCAGATTCTGCTCTGCTGTAGCGGTTGATGATCTCTTGTATGCAACCCTCGATCTTCACGACGATCTGCTGTCCTGTCTTGTGACGCTCATAGACGATCAGTCCGTCACGTATCTGCTCCTTGCGCAGGAAGGCAACGTCGACAAAAGGCATGCCTTGGGCATAGAGGCTAAAGAGGAAAATGTCGCGGGACAGTTGTAGCGTGGAGTGCTTGGGGAGGATCATTGCCTGCAAGCGTTTGATGTCGTCGTTGGTGGCCGATCGCTTCACGGTCTTGGCGTGCCCGGTGAACAGGTCTTGAAAAGGCTTGCGGTCTTCCAAGTCATATTGCTTCACCACCTTATTATATATAGCACGCAAGGAGCGTAGGTAGCATGATGCAGTGTTCATGCTGGTTCCCCGTTGGCGCAACCATTGAGCATAGTCTGCCATCAACCCCGGAGAGACATCTCTGACCATCAACTCATGACCTTGCAGGAAAGAGCGGAACGAGCGGATAGCCGTCCGATAGTTTTTTGCCGTACTGAACAGATTGGCTTCTTCGCAGTGTTTGGCTTGCTGCTCAGCACTTAATAAGAATGAAACTTTGCTGTTGTGCCTCGATCCTCCCGACAGTGACAAATGAAGACGGCGGAGAGATAATGAGATGTGGAAAGAAAAGTGGAACATGGGTATAGCGATTTAGTAATACAATTATAAAGCACTGGCAAAGATACATTAATTCTGTTGCATCAGCAAACTTTAGCGTCCGCCTCCCGCGGGGAGGAGGACACAGAAGAAGAGAGAGGAGGACAGGTAGAAAGAAAAGACATATATAATAAGGTGTGGACAAAAAGAGAGGACACACTGAACAGGAACATAGAAAACATAACAGAGAATAAGATCATAACATTATATTTTTAACTAAAGAGAGAATTTATGGAAAAAAGACTAATGACGCTTTTGGCCGGAACCTTCCTCTTCGCGGGAAGCGTGATGGCTCAGACGAATGTTAGTGGTACCGTAACCTCCGGAGACGACGGCGAACCTGTTGTTGGCGCCGCCATCAAGGTGGAAGGTACAAACACGGGTACCGTCACCGACGTGAACGGTCACTTCCAGCTCAACGCCCCCGCAGGCGCTAAGCTGGTGGTCAGCTACCTTGGCATGAAGCCCCAGACCGTGAAGGCCGGCGGCAACATGAAGGTGGTTTTGGTAAATGACAACAAGACCCTCGACGAAGTGATGGTCGTAGCTTATGGTAAGCAGAAGAAGAGCTCCTTCACCGGATCTGCTGCTGAGATCAAAGCTGACAAACTCGCTGACCGTCAGGTCGCCAACCTCACACAGGCACTGAGCGGTGAGGTCGCAGGTGTTCAGGTGACAGTGCCAAGCGGCAAGCCGGGTGAGACTGCTTCTGTCCGCATCCGCGGTATTGGCTCATTCTCTTCCAGCAACGCACCTTTGTATGTTGTTGACGGTGTACCTTACGATGGTGATATCTCAGCCATCAACCCCAATGATATTGCTTCTCTGACCGTGTTGAAGGATGCTGCAGCCAACGCCCTCTATGGTGCGCGTGGTGCTAATGGTGTCATTCTTGTCACCACAAAGAGTGGACAGTCGGGTGAGGCGCAAGTGACTTTTGATGCCAAGATCGGTCATGAGTCCCGTGCCGTGTCCAACTACGATGTCATCAAGAGCCCTGCCACATACATGGAGAAAGCCTACGAGGCTATCTACAACAGTGGCCTCGGCCAGGGCCTCACTGCTGAGCAGGCCAACAAATATGCCAACAAAATACTTCCGACAAGCGAAAATGGTGGTGTAGGTTATACGATCTTCACTGTGCCTGATGGCGAGAGCCTCATTGGCATGGACGGCAAGATCAATCCTAAAGCAACTCTTGGTTACAAGGACAGCAACTACACCTATCTGCCGGACAACTGGTATGATGAGGTTTACAACAAGAGCAATGTCCGTCAGGAGTACAACGCTACTGTTTCCGGCAAGGGCGAGAAGATCAGCTACTTCACATCTGCCGGTTACCTCAACGACGAGGGTGTCGTGAAGAACTCCGGTTTCGAGCGTTTCACCACACGTAGCAAGGTTGACTATCAGGTGAAGCCTTGGTTGAAGTTAACATCCAATGTGGCCTACACACATTATAACTCCAACTACTCTGTCACCGATAAGGACGACTGGAACAGCACGTCATCAGCCAACATCTTCTATGTGGCCAACTTCATGGCTCCTATCTATCCCCTCTATGTGCGCGATGCCAATGGCAATGTTATGAAGGATGCCAACGGCTTCACCATGTATGACTATGGCGATGGTAAAGGCTTGACCGACTATGCCGGCAAACGTACGTTCATGAGCGGTTCTAACCCTGCCAGCAGCGGTCAGCTGGATAAGAACAAATATTCTGCCGATGTCCTCAGCGGACGTTGGGGTGCAGAGTTTGACATCTACGATGGTTTGTCGTTCAATTATAATCTCGGTTTGGACATTGACCATACCAATCGCTCTACGCTCTACAATGCTTATTACGGTCAGTATGCCGGTATGGGTGGCTCTATCTATAAGTATGCCTACACCACCAAGGCTATCAACCACCAGTTCCTGCTGAACTACTCTCACGACTTCGGCAAGCACAGTGTCACGGCTCTGTTGGGTCATGAGCGTTACGACTTTACGACCTCTGAGCTCTATGGCAACAAGAACAAGCTCTATTTCCCGAATGTCATGGAGCTGGACAATGCACTGAAGACACCGGCTACCGGCTCTTCCACAGACCGCTACTCTACGCGTGGCTGGTTCGGCCGTGTGCAGTACAACTATGATGAGAAGTACTTCGCCAGCGTATCTTACCGCCGTGACGGTTCTTCACGTTTCGCCAAGGACAGCCGCTGGGGTGACTTCGGCAGCGTTGGTGCCGCCTGGGTTATCAGCAAGGAGGCCTTCATGCAGCCGACAAAGGATTGGTTGACCTTCCTGAAATACAAGATCAGCTACGGTGTACAAGGTAACGACAACCTCTTGCTTCAGGGCTCCGCTGCCCCCAACTACTATCCTTACGAGGATATCTACCGTGTGGTGAACCTCAACGACGAGGCTGCTACAGCTTTGTATGTCAAGGGTAATCCCGATATCACATGGGAGACTTCTTATTCGTTCAACACCGGTTTCGACTTCAACTTCTGGAACGGCAAACTCAGCGGTAGCGTGGAGTACTACAACCGTACTACCGATGACCTGCTCTACTACATGCCGGTGGCAGTGTCCAACGGTTATGCCTACTTCCCGAAGAATGTCGGTAAGGTGCGTAACTTCGGCTTTGAGTTTGACTTGAACTCCGATGTCTATAAGACCAAGGATATCACCGTCAGCCTCTATGCCAACGCCACCACAATGACCAACCGCATCGAGAAGCTCGCTCCTGAGCTCAAGGGACGTTGGATCGACGGTACGAGCCTCTATCGTGAGGGCGGCAGTATGTACAACTACTACATGCGCAAGTTCGCTGGTGTCTACACAGGCTCTGATGCTGACAAGGCCAGCCTCGTCGATGGCGAGACAGCTGAAAAGGGTCAGGCTCTGTATTATGTCGACCAGACCGATGCCAACGGCAAGGTCACAGGCGTGAAGAAGACTGCCAACTGGGCAAAAGCCACTCAGTACGAGTTGGGCGACCGTCTGCCTGATGTCTATGGTGGTTTCGGTGTCAAGGTGGCTGCCTACGGCTTCGACTTCTCCATCAGCACATCTTACCAGCTTGGCGGTAAGTGCCGCGACTGGGGTTATCAGAGTTTGATGCACGCCGGATCAGCTAACGAGGCTGGCTCAGGCTGGCACAAGGATATCCTCAACTCTTGGAGCGAGAAGAATCCTAACAGCAACATTCCTCGTGTCGATTCTGACGATCAGTATGCCAATGCTACATCCGACCGATTCCTTGTCAGCTCGAACTATCTCGACATCGACAACATCTCGTTCGGTTATAACTTCCCACGTACATGGGTCAACAGAATTGGCCTGAAAGGTCTGCGCCTCTATTTCACGGCTGACAACGTAGCTCTCTTCGCTAAGCGCAAGGGCTTGGATCCCCGCCAGTCTTACAGCTCTGCCACGGGTATGAACTATTCTGCCCTGCGCACTGTCAGTGGCGGCGTAACCGTGAAGTTCTAAGATTTAGTAGATAAAAAGAAAGACAACAATGAAAAAGACATTTAAATATATCTATTCCGCTGCTGTGGTAGCTGCCTTGGCTCTTACTGCCAGCAGTTGCACAGAAAGCATGGACACAGAGCCTCAGGGAAGTACACTAACCAAGGGGGAGCTGGAGAGCAACGCTTCTTCTCTCGATGGTCTGGTCAAGGGTATGTACTCCAACATGATTGAGGCTGAGGCTATCACCAGCTGGGCTGGCTCAACCTACCACTTCGACTTTGGCTATGCTTCCACCATGATGATGATGGACAATGCCGGAGAGGATGAGGTTTCGCCCAACAACGGTTATAACTGGTATCGCAACAACCTACGTTTCAACGATCGTACGGACAAGAGCCCCATTACCTATTTCTTGTGGAATCAGCAGTACAAGAACATCTCCCAGGCCAACGCCATCATTTCTGCTACAGAAAGTTCTTACAAAGACAACAGTGCAGCTGCTGCCGCTCGTGGCAAGGCTCTGGCCATGCGTGCCTTCTGCTATCTGAATCTGGCTCAGATGTACCAGTTCACTTACAAAGGTCACGAGGATGCGCTCTGCGTGCCTATTGTCAAAGAAACCACCACTGCTGAGCAGGCTGCTGACAATCCCCGTGCCACTGTCAAGGCTGTTTATGACTTCATCATGGATGACTTAAACAATGCCGTCACCCTGCTGAATGGCGCAAGCCGAAGCGGTAAGGCTGATATTGACCAGCAGGTGGCTTACGGTCTCCGTGCCCGCACAGAACTGGTCATGCAGAACTGGAAAGCTGCTGCCGATGATGCGGCAAAGGCGGCTGAGGGTTACACGCCGCTGAGCCGTGAAGATGCTGCTCAGCCAGGCTTCAACGACATCTCTGCCAGCAACTGGATCTGGGGTATGGATGTCAACGAGACCAGTGACATTGTACAGACGGGTATCTTGAACTTCCCCTCAATGATGAGCTCTTTCACGGGTAATGGTTATTCTCCGTCGTATGCTTACCGTGCCATCAACAGCAAGCTGTGGAATGAGATTCCTTCCACTGACGTGCGCAAGGGCTGGTGGCTTGACAGCAAGTTCAACTCTCCTATCGTTAATCCCGACTATCTGATCAACACTGGTAAGCAAGTCTACGTATTCAGCAGCACCAGCAAGGACGACGATCACCTCTTCGCTTTGTGGAAAGTGCCTTATCTGAACGTGAAGTTCGGTGCATACCAGAATAAGTATGGCAATGAGACCAACGCCTGCGACGTGCCTTTGATGCGTGTGGAGGAGATGATCCTCATCCAGGCAGAGGCTACAGCTATGAGTGGCGACGTGGCTGGCGGCAAGAAGATCCTTGAGGACTTCGTCCGCACCTATCGCGATCCCGACTACACTTGCAATGCTACGACTGCCGAGGGCGTACAGGATGCCGTATGGTTCCAGCGTCGTGTAGAGCTTTGGGGTGAGGGCTTCTCTTACTTCGACATCATGCGTCTGAAGAAGCCTATCGACCGTCGTGGCGCTAACTACGAAGCCAGTGTTACCTACAACATCCCGGCAGAGTCCAAGATCATGCTGTGGATTATCCCTGAGGATGAGGTCAACAACAATAAGGCTCTCCAGGGTAAGAACAATGAGATTGTAGCTGTTCCTACTCCAGTGAAGTAAACAGTTAGCTATCAAAGCACAATAAAAGGCCGGCAAATTCTTGCCGGCCTTTTTTAATGCTACGATATATGGGGAATATGACTTTTATATTCGTTGATATTCTTCACGCCATCGGAGATGGCGCGTTAAAAGATGAGCCTCAAGGCTATGGATACATGCTTTGAGGGCACTTGCCTTTGGAATTTGGAAATGAGAGAATCCGACTATCGACAGAATTCTCTCATTCTAAAATTCTTGAGAGAAAACAGTCACAGGACTCTTCCGTCTAACAGTTACGGAGATTCTACAATTCTCTCATTCTTGATAAAACAACAAGTAGTAAGTCTTCAACTTCATTAGCTGAACAGTTACTCTATTTCGTTTTCAGTCCCAAGGCCTTTGCTTTTTCCTGCAACAGCGCCATGAGGGGCTCACGCTCGTTGGGCACGGTGTTATCGAGGACAGCCTGCTTCAAGGCTTGCTTGAGCTGACCGACCTCTCTTGAAGGCTTCAGGCCGAACATCTCCATAATCTCATTGCCGTCGATGCAGGGTTGCAGCAGGCGTTTGTAGTCCTTTTCTTTCAGGTCCGTGATCTTCTCACGCACCATGCGGAAATTCTCCAGGAAGCGCTGCTTGCGCTGGCTGTTCTTGCTGGTGATGTCGGCTTCGCAGAGCATCATCAGGTCGTCGATGTCGTCGCCGGCGTCATTGACAAGTCGTCTGACCGCACTGTCGGTGACCTCTTCGTCAGCGATGACTATGGGACGCATGTGCAAGTCCACGAGTTTCTGCACATATTTCATCTTCATGTCCATCGGCAGTTTCATGCGACGGAAGATCGCCGGCACCATCTTGGCACCGACATAGTTATGGTTGTGGAAGGTCCAGCCCTGGGCGTCGTCCCACCGTTTGCACTTTGCCTTGCCGACATCGTGCATCAGTGCTGCCCAACGCAACCAAAGACGGTGGTCGTCGAGATGCTGCAAGTCGGCTTTCCACTCCTCTTTTTGCTTCTCGTCGGCATCCTTGTCCTGGAGCTTCTCCACGAGATAGCTCCGACGATCGTCCTGCCGGCGGCAAACGTTGTCGAGGACTTCGAGGGTATGGTAGAAGTTGTTTTTATGAGCACGGCCCTTGCGTGTCTCCACGTTGTCGAGCGCGGTGAGCTCAGGAAGAATCAGCGTGAGCAGACCCGCGCGGTGCAAGTCCACGAAGCCACGGCTGGGCTGGTCGGCAAGGATAATCTTGTTGAGTTCCTCCTCAATGCGCTCTCCGCTGATGATCTTCAGCCGCTCGGCATTGCGTGTCAGTGCGTCGAAGGTCTCGTCTTCGATGTAAAACTTCAACTGCGTGGCGAATCTCACGCAGCGCATCATGCGCAGCGGGTCATCGGAAAAGGTAATGTCAGGGTCAAGGGGCGTGCGGATGATGCCGTCCTCCAGGTCAGCGAGTCCGTCGAAAGGATCGACAAGCTCGCCAAAACGGTCGGCGTTGAGACAGACGGCCAGTGCGTTGATGGTGAAGTCGCGCCGGTTCTGGTCGTCCTCCAGCGTGCCGTCCTCGACATGTGGCTTACGGCTGTCGTGGCTGTAGCTTTCCTTGCGGGCACCAACAAACTCCACCTCAGTGTCGTGGTATTTGACTTGCGCTGTGCCGAAGTTGCGGAAGACACTCAGATGGGCAGCGCGACCGAGCTTGTTTTTCAAGGCTTGCGCCACGTCGATGCCGCTACCGACGACGACCACATCGATGTCGTTGGACGGTCTTTCGAGGAAGAGGTCACGCACATAGCCTCCTACGACGTAGCACTCTACGCCCAGGCCGTCGGCCACTTCCGATATGGTGTGAAAGATCTTTTTGTCGAGCAGCATAGCCAGCTCGTCGTCACTCAGCATTCTCATAATTTTCGTTTTAAGATGCAAAGTTACTGCAATCTGAATACAATACAAAGAAAACGAATAAGAAAATTTATTTTTTTTATATCTCACACAGAGACACGAAGCCACAGAGAGAGAGCTTCGCCTTGTAGCGTATAAGTCTGTTGCTCTGTCCTCACACAGAGATATTGAAAGACTAATCATCGAACAAAGAGCGACTTGTTGAATAAACTGACAAAAAAACGGCCCTGAGATTGCGATTCTCAGAAGCAAGTCGTCCCTTGCCCGGATTTTCGCGATTTTAGGCGGTTTTTTGCTAATTGTCTGATTGACAGACAGATAGCAACATCTCGGTAAATTACATTCGCATAAAAGACTCTTTTAAGGGCTATTTTTGAAAGAAATTCCCATCAAAACACCCTTTTGATGCGGTCATCTCGGTTGTTTGATGTGGTCATCTCAGTTATCTGACCTTGTCATCTCAGTTGTTTGATAAGGTCAGACAACTGAGATGATAGCGTCATCTTTGTTTTTTTGCCTTTCAAAGCCGCAATTTTGCCATTTCCCTCATTGTGGTCTCTCTAGATTGCGCTTTTAGGATGAAGGTGTTTTGTCAATACGTTTCAGTTTTGAATAGCCTTTTCGGTTTGCCAATCAGCTGTTATGAGCAGTTGACATCCCAATGGAAATGAGCGCGCCGGTAGACAATATTCAGGCAGGGAATCCGTTATATTGCAGTTAGGCACTGGCAGCCGTGACACGCTCATCAAGCAACCATTGACGCACCTTGTCGTCCGACTGTTCACTGCCCACAGAAATGTTTTATAGACCATTTATATTATGCGGCAAATTATCAACCATTTTACCGACGACGACCTATACAAGTTCACAATGTGCTGCGCAGTGATCGACAACTATCCACGCGCATGGGTGAAGTATGAATTCAACGACCGTGACAACACCGTATATCCCAAGGGATTTGCCGATCTTGTCATGGAGCAGGTGGGGTATCTCGAAAAGCTCACCATCACCGACGAGGAGATTGCCTTTATGCGGCGCAAATGCTATTATCTGCCCGACTGGTTCTATATCTATCTGCGCGGCTTCCGCTTCAGCCGCAAGTGGGTTCACGCCTGGCAGGACGAGGACGGACACTTGCACATAGAGTTTGAGGGTGTCTGGGCAGAGACGATATTGCTGGAGGTGAAGGTGCTTGCCATCGTTTCTGAACTGTACTATATCGTATGCAACGAAAAAGACAAGTTTGACTATGACGCCTATTACCATAAAACTTACCATAAGGCAGAGCGGTTGCTCGAAGCCGGATGTACCTATTCCGACTTCGGTACACGCCGCCGTGCGTCGTTCCAAGCTGAGGACACGGTGGTCAGAGCGATGAAAGACTGCCAGGAGGCACGCGACTGGAAGGGCAGATTCGTGGGGACGAGCAACGTCTATCTCGCCATGAAATACGATCTGACGCCTGTCGGCACGATGGCGCACGAGTTCATAGCAGCCATAGGTGGCATGTACGGCCCACAGATGGCCAACCACATCGCTATGAATGCCTGGCGACATACCTTCAACGGTGCGCTCGGCACATACCTCTACGATACCTTTGGCTGGAATATCTTCTCCCTGAACTTCTCCGAAGACTTTGCCAACCTCTTCAAAGGCCTGCGCGTCGATTCCGGTGATAACATGGAGCAACTCAATAGGATCTGTGCCAAATACCGTAGTTTAGGCATCGACTCCAAGACAAAGCAGGTCATCTTCTCCAACGCCCTCGACACCGACCGGGCCATCGCATTGCAGCATGAAGCAGAGAAGTATGTGCAGCCTTCGTTTGGCATCGGCACACATTTCACCAATGATTTCGATGGTATCCGCCCGATGAATATCGTGATTAAGCTCGTAGCTGCTAAGATCACCGAGTCATGGCCGTTCTACAACGACACCTGCAAGATCAGTGAAGACAATGGAAAGCACACCGGCGACCCACAGGTGATCCGTCGGTTCATGGAAGCACTGCATTTGTAAAGGGTAAAAAAGAGGCAAGCATCCATACTCGCGGGGGCAAAAGCTCCGGCAGATAGCGAAGCTGAAAGAATCGACAATTTCAAAAGAGAACTACAATATGGAGAGAAGCAAGCTGAAGTAATTGAGATCAGGGCTAAAAAGGTGGAGCTTTAAAAAAGGTACGATTCTTTTTGTCCTTTCGCTTATTTGCTGTAACTTTGCATTGCTTTAGATAGCGCATATTCTAACTGATTTAAAAATACACAGTATGAAACCTACATTATTACTGCTTGCTGCCGGTATGGGCAGCCGCTACGGTGGTTTGAAACAATTAGACGGTCTGGGGCCAAACGGCGAGACCATTATGGACTACAGTATCTATGATGCTATTCAGGCAGGCTTCGGCAAGATCGTCTGGGTGATCCGTAAGGATTTTGAGCAGGACTTCCGTGAGAAGATCCTTTCTAAATATGAGGGACATATTCCCTGCGAGCTTGTGTTCCAAAGCCTCGACAAGATTCCTGAGGGCTACTCTGTTCCTGAGGGCCGCACGAAACCCTGGGGTACCAACCATGCTGTGATGATGGCCAAAGAGGTGATCCATGAGCCTTTCTGTGTCATCAACTGTGATGACTTCTACAATCGCGACTGCTTCAAGGTCATTGGCAAGTTCCTCTCTGAACTGCCAGAAGGCAGCAAAGGCAAGTATGCCATGGTAGGTTTCCGCGTCGGCAACACGCTGAGCGACAATGGTTCTGTCTCTCGTGGTGTCTGCTCCAAGAATGCCGAGAACCTGCTCACCGGTTGCGTGGAGCGCACGGAGATCGAGCGCCAGGCCGACGGCAATGTGGCTTACAAGGACGAGAACGGCAAGTGGGTGGAGATTGCTGACACCACTCCGGTAAGCATGAACGTGTGGGGCTTCACTCCGGAATACTTCGAGTACAGCGACAAATACTTTAAAGAATTCCTCGATGCACCTGAGACCAAGGCCAATCCTAAGGCAGAGTACCTGATTCCTTGGGTGGTGAACAAGCTGATCAATGAGGGTAAGGCTACCTGCGAGGTGCTCGACACCACGAGCAAGTGGTTCGGCGTTACCTATTCTGCTGACCGCTCGGGTACGGTTGCCCGCATCCAGAAGCTTGTTGATGAGGGCGTCTATCCCAACAAGCTTTTCTAATTGACCAATAAACGATTTCAGTAGAAATCTTTCTTTGCTGAAGATTTGAGTTCTCTCTGCTCATCAGCATATAACAATAAAGCCCCGGATGGCACATGATCATCCGGGGCTTTCGTTATGCGGTATCTTTGCTTTTTTACTTCGATATGATGCCGACCTTTGTGGAATTCAGGAAATCGATGATGTTGCGAACCTGCTCACCGTCGGGCACCTGGTCACGAATCTGCAAAGCTGCATCGAAGACGCTTACCTTGCCATTGAAGACGAGGCGGTAGGCGTTGGCGACGTGTTTGCGGATGCGCTCGTCGATTTTCCAGGCTTCCATCATCGTGTTGTTGGGCCCTTCATAATCGATTGGGTTACCGCCTGCGATGACGTAGGGAGGTACATCCTTGGAGAAGCGTGTACCAGCCTGCAGCATAGCCAGATTGCCGACACGTGTGCCGGCATTCTCGATGACCGACGATGAGAAGATGACGCCATCGCCGATCTGGCAGTTGCCGGCAATCTTTGTACCATAGCCAAAGACGTTGAAGTTGCCAATCTTAGTGTCGTGGCTGATGTGCACGCCCTCCATGAGCATGTTGTTGTTGCCGATGACCGTCTTGCAGCCTTCGTGCGTAGCACGGTTGATGATCACGTTCTCACGAATCACATTGTTGTCACCTACAACCACCTCGCTGCGCTCTCCCTTGAAGGCAAAGTCCTGGGGCAGGGCACCGAGGACAGAGCCCTGGTGCACTTTGTTGTCCTTGCCCAGTCTTGTGCCGTTGAGGATGCTCGCAAAGGGGAAGATGACACAGTTGTCACCGATCTCCACGTAGTCCTCGATATACACAAAGGGGAATATCTTGATATTGTCACCGAGCTTCGCCTTCGGCGATACTACGGCTTTGTCACTGATGTTGTTCATAATTCAATATATTTAGGGAGGCCTCTCCCCCATTCCCCTCCCCCGAGGGGAGGGGAGTAGTTACAGGGATAAACCTTCAAAGAAACATGGAGTTCACGATTCGCATCACTCGTAATACGTCATTCCAAATTCCAAATTCGTAATTCGAGAACTCGTAATTCGTAATTTCAAATTCGTAATTAGCGTAACTCGTAATTGAATAACTCCTAATTCCTAATTTCTAATTCCTAACTTACTTTGCTCCCCCGCCCAAAGCATAGTAGAGGTTGACGACAGACTGCATCTTACTGAAGTCGTCCTGTACCTTGTTGAGCTGTGAGTTGAGCAGGTTGCTCTCAGCGGTGATGACCTCAAGATAGGTAGAGCCTGCACTGGCCATCAAGTTCTTTGTGTCTTCCACGTTGCGCTTGAGCACATCGATGCGTTTCTCTTCCAGTTTGCTCTTTGCGTCAGAGGCATTGTAGAGCACGAGGGCATTGCTGACCTCACTGCCAGCGGAGAGCACGCTGTTCTGCCAGGTGTTGTAAGCCTGCTTGTACTGATCCTCAGCGACGCGAAGTCCGGCTGTGAGCTGGCCTTTTGCGAAGATGGGCTGCACGAGTGAAGCTACGGCATTCCACAGCATCTTACCCGGGTTGGTGATACCCAAGCCACCGCTGTTGGTGAAGGCACCGGTAGCGCTGATCGTCAGAGAAGGATAGAAGCGGGCGCGGGCAGCCTCTATGTTATAGAAGCAGTTGGCCAGTGCCATCTCGTTGGCGTGAACATCGGCACGGTTGCTGAGCAACTGAATGCCCACACCCGTGGAGAAATTGGTGGGAAGATTCTGATTGTCGAGGTCTCCGCGTGGGATCGCATGAGCCTGCTGACCGAGCAGCAGCGAGAGACTGTTCTCCGTTTCACGGATCTGTCTTTTGAGATCTTCCTTTTGCGTCTGCACGCTCAGATAGTTGGCCTCGGCACTTTGCACGGCGGTAGAGCGCACACCGGCGACCGACTGATGCTGTATCTTCATGATTTCCCATGTGTCCTTGGTGAGCTTCTCCATGTCGGTAACGATTTGCAGTTGCTTGTCGAGCATCAGCAGGGTGTAGTACATGTTGGCCACATTGGCGATGAGCTTGGTCTGCACAGCGACCTGATAGTCCTTGGTCTGAAGCATCGAGACCTGGGCGGCACGCTTGGCGGCAGTGAGGTTGCCAAAGAGATTGGCATCCCAACTGGCGCTGATTGGCAGCTGATAGGTCTTGGTCGCCTTGCTGTAATCCCAAGAAGTGATGGTTCCCTGCGGCGTGAACGAGATGCCCGGCAGGAACGCGAGCTTGGCAGCCTTGAGCTGAGCCTCCGCCATATCCACGTTGAGCGCCGCGTTGAGCAGGTCGGGATTGTTGGTCAGACACGTGCTGATGAGCGACTGCAACTGCGGGTCAGTGAATACCGACCTCCAGGGAATGTTGGCGAAGCTGGTCGTGTCGGTCACGGCAAGCGTGTCGGTGTTGCTCACCGCGTCGCGTACCAGCCCGGAGGTGTTGACCTGTGGTCGCTCATATTTTCCGTAAAGGCTCTTGCAGCCCGTCATGGCGACGGCTGCAAGACCTGTAAGTATGAAATGATATATCTTCATATTTTCGAAACTCTACGTTTTGTTACTTTGTATACGCGTCAGTGTAAGGCACTTGCTTGTCAGCGTGAGCGTACTGCTCAAGCTCAGCCTTAACTTCCTCGTTCTCCTCATCTTCGAACTTCATCGGCTTGATCTTCTCCTGCAGCCACTGGAAGATGCAGAACAGAGCAGGCACGACAAAGATCTGGATGAGCGTACCGATGAGCATACCACCAACGGCGGCGGCACCTAACGTCTGGTTTCCGTTCTTGCCTACACCAGAGGCGAACATCAGAGGCAACAGACCGATGACCATTGCCAATGAGGTCATCAGGATAGGACGCAGACGGGCGGCGGCACCGAGGATGGCTGAATATTTGATGGCCATACCAGTCTCACGACGCTCCAAAGCAAACTGCACGATCAAGATGGCGTTCTTTGACAACAGACCGATCAACATGATGAGTGAGATCTGCATGTAGATGTCGTTGTTGTGTCCAAACAAGTTGGTGAAGGCAAAGGCACCGGCCAAACCGAACGGCACGGACAGCAACACTGACAGCGGCAGGATGTAGCTCTCGTACTGTGCACTCAGAATCAGGTAGACGAATACCAGACAGAGTATGAAGATCAGCGCGGTGGAGTTGCTCGACTCAGCCTCGGAACGACTCAGACCTGAGTACTCATAGCCATAACCAGTCGGCAGATTGTCCTTGGCCACTTCCTCGATGGCCTTCATCACCTGGCCGGAAGAGTAACCGTCATTGGCGTTGACACTGACATTGATGGCGGTGAAGAGGTTGAAACGGTTGATGTTGGACGGGCCGTAGACCTTTTTCAGTCTGACAAACTCACTCACCGGAGCCATGTCGCCTGTAGCTGTGCGCACATAGATGCGGGAAAGACCGTCGGGTGACATACGGCTTGCCACGTCGCCCTCCACCATCACACGGAAGAGTTTGCCGAAGGCATTGAAGTTGGATGCATACAAACCACCATAATAACCCTGAAGCACGGAGAGCACCACCTTAGGCGAGATGCCGGCCTGCTTGGTCTTGGCAACATCCACGTCGACCATATACTGCGGATAGTTAGGGTTGTAGGATGTCATAGCCTGCTGGATCTCCGGACGCTTGTTCAGTTCGGCGAGGAAGCTCTTCGTGACGTTGTAGAACTTGTTCAGGTCGCCGCCGGTCTTGTCCTGCATGGTCATGGTCACACCATTCTGCACGGAGAAACCAGGAATCATAGGAGGACCGAAGGCCAGGATCTGTGCGTCCTTGATGCTGGCAGTCTGCTTATAGATCATGCCAAGCACCGAGTTCTGCTCGTAAGGATTGACGACGAGAGCCATCGGGTCCTTGTCGTGGATGGCGCGCTTGATGCGGTCAGTGATGCCGCCGGCACGGTCCTCAAAGGACTTCAGCTTGATGATAAACGTAGCCTGGTCAGATCCCTGACCTGCAATGAAGTTATAACCAATGATAGCGTTGCGGTGGAGGATGGCCGGGTTGTTGGCCAGCATCTTGTCGACTTCTTTCACAATCTCCTTGGTGCGCTCCTGTGAGGTACCAGGATTGGCCGAGATAGTCACGAAGATGGTACCCGTATCCTCGTCAGGCACAAGACCCGTCTTGGTGGTATTCATCAGAATGGCCAGGGCGGCGATACCTACGACGACAATGCCAGCGGTGATGATGCGGTGATTGATCACGCGCTCCACACCTTTCTTATATTTATTAGTGGTCTTCTCAAACACGCGGTTGAATCCGGCGTGGAAGCGTGCCACAAAACTCTTGTTGCTTTCGTTCTCCTCGGCTTTGTGAGGTTTCAGGAACATAGCGCAAAGGGCAGGAGAGAGCGTCAGGGCGTTGACAGCCGAGATGACGATACTCACAGCCATGGTCACACCGAACTCGCGGTAGAAGGTACCGCTTGTGCCACCCATAAACGACACAGGGATGAACACGGCAGCCATGACGAGTGTGATGGAGATGATGGCGCTGGAGATCTCGTTCATGGCGTCGATGGCGGCAGTGAGCGAGTTGTCGTAACCTTGGTCGAGCTTGGCGTGAACGGCCTCGACGACCACGATGGCATCATCGACCACGATGGCGATGGCCAACAGCAACGCCGACAGCGTCAGCAAGTTGATGGAGAAGCCAAAGATCCACAGGAAGAAGAAGGTACCTATCAAGGCCACCGGTACGGCAATCATTGGGATGAGCGTAGAGCGGAGATCCTGCAGGAAGATGTACACCACGATGAACACAAGGAACAGCGTGATGAACAGCGTCATCACCACCTCATGGATGGAGGCGAAGAGGAAGTCGGTCACGTCATACAACGTGACGATCTTCATCCCCGGCGGCATGCTCTTCTGCTGCTCAGCAAGAGCGGCCTTTACGTCAGTAGCAATCTGTGTAGCGTTAGATCCTGCGATCTGCCGCACCATACCCATACAGGCTGGCTGGCCGTCGTTGTTCAAACTCACGTTGTATATCAGTGAGCCGAGTTCGATCTTGGCTACATCCTTGAGCTTCAGCGTCTGACCGGTGGTCTTACTCGTGAGGATAATGTTCTCATACTCCATCGGCTGTGACAGACGTCCCTTGTAGCGCAGAGTGTATTCATAAGCCACGTTGGAGTTTTCACCGAACTTACCCGGTGCAGCCTCGATATTCTGTTCAGCAAGCACACCAAGGATGTCCGATGGCATCAGTCCGTACTCCTTCATCTTGTCAGGCTTGAGCCAGATACGCATAGAGTAGTTGGGGGAAGGAGGGCCTGACACGTCACCCACACCATTGATACGCTTGATGAGTGGTACGATGTTGATGTTGTTATAGTTCGTGACAAACTGGTCGTCGTAGCGTCCGTCGGAGGTGACGGCGTACATGATGACGTTAGAGGTCTGATCCTTGGTGACGGTCACACCGACCTGCGTAACCTCAGAAGGCAAGAGAGCCTGAGCTTGGGAGACACGGTTCTGCACGTTCACGGCAGCCATATCCGGGTCTGCGCCCTGCTTGAAGTACACGGTGATCCAACACACACCATCGTTGGTGGTCTGCGAGGTCATGTAGGTCATGTTCTCCACACCATTGATGCTTTCCTCCAAAGGCACGGCAACAGACTTCATCACCGTTTCGGCATCTGCACCCTGATAGGAGGCCTGCACATTGATGGTTGGTGGGGCTATGTCCGGGTATTGCTCGATAGGCAGTGACACCAATCCGATGGTACCTAACAGCACAAGCAGGATAGACACCACGGTGGAGAGCACCGGACGCTTGATAAAATTAGTAAATGTCATATTCTTCTAAATGTTGAATGATGAATGATAAATGATGAGGAATGTTGAATGATGAATGTTCAATGATGACTTAATGGCGCCACGGCCACTCGTCGCTGAACACCGTCAACATTCAACAATCAACATTCATCATTTCTTTATTTTATTTTCCTGTCATTGCCTTGACGAAGCCCTTTGCCGTTCCCTGCTCTTTGGCGAGATTGGCTGCGTCGTCGATCTTCTTTTGATATTGCTCTTCAGTGAGCGGTTTGATCTGCTCGCCATCGGTGAGCTTGCTGATGCCTTTGGAGACATAGCGGTCACCTGCGTTCAATCCGGAAGTGACGATATAGTTCTGTCCGTCGTTTTGTGGGTTGACAGTAATCTCGGTATATTTCACCTTGTTGTCCTTGTCGACCTTATATACGAAGTACTTGTCCTGAACCTGAGAGGTAGCCTCCTGCGGGATGCTGATGATGTTGTTGCTCACGTGCGGCACGATGATCTGACCTGCACCGCCGCTCTTCAGCAGTCCTTGAGGGTTGGGGAAGTGGGCGATCAGTGTGTAAGCACCTGTGGTAGCGTCAATGACACCGCTCATCTTCACGACGCGTCCGGGCTGGTTGTAGACTGTACCGTCGGCCAACTGTAGTTTCACGGTTGGCATCTCACGCATGACGCCGGCTACGCTGCCTGCCGTCTTTGACATGCCGAGGATGTCGGCCTCACTCATTGAGAAGAACACCTCCACGGTGGAGACATCACTGACTGTTGTCAGCGTGCTCTGAGCAGAGACGAGGGCTCCCTTCTTAAACGGCAGGGAGCCGACAACGCCTGACGCCGGAGCGGTCACTGTGCACCATGCAAGCGTCTCGCGGGCAGAGGCGAGGCTGGCGCGGGCCTGGGCCACCTGAGCCTCAGCGGTCTTGTAGCTGTTCAATGCGGTCTCCAGCTCATACTGACCGATGATGTGCTGGGCGAAAAGCTTCTTATTGTTCAGATAGGTCAGTTTAGTAGTGTTGGCCTGTGCGATAGCTGTGTTCAATGCTGCCAGAGACTGACTGACGGCGGCACGGTAGGTCTCGCTGTCGATGGTGAACATCACCTGACCGGCGCGCACATACTGTCCTTCGTGGACATACACATTGGTGATATACCCAGAAAGTTTTGGGTGTACCTCCACATCCTGAATACCCTTGATGGTTGCCGGATAAGTGGTCTGCATGTCGGCGCTTGACTCGCCGACAGTGCGCACGGCAAACTCATTGTCTTGAAGGTCAGCCAGGCCGCCGCCGCTCTTCTTTCCACATGAAACGAGAGAAAGCGCAGCCAAAGCTACGAACATACAATTTTTAATTTTCATACCTATATTATATATAACGTTTAATTTCTTTGTGTTTAAAAAGCTTGGAGCAGGACATAATCTCTCCTTTCATCGTGCAAAGTTAGCCATTCTTGATGAAAACTCAAAACGCCCCGTGAGTTTTTTAACATTAGTTCGTGTTTTTGTATTCACACTAACAATTAGCTCTTTACACGTCTGTTGATAATTTCTTTTGGCCTTGGTAATGGGCGAACAGTAAATGTGTGTTTATGAACAACAGCTTACTTTTCTGCTGTCTGCAAGTGTCGCATTTCGTGCCCTCCCCATGTTGCGTCGTTGACATATTCAAAGCCCAGACTTCGATAGAGACGTTCTGCTCCTGGATTGCCTTTGTCTACGAGCAGTCCGACAGGCTGCCTCTGACCCTTCTGATCGATGAGCTTTTTCAGCAACAGCGTAGCGAGTCCTTGATGACGGTAGCTTTCGTTGACAGCAAGCGAGTCGATATAGTACTCTCCGGCCTGCGTCTCGTCGGCCATGCCACGGAAGTCCTGTCCCAGGAACTCCTTGGCTGCTTGCAGGAAAGTTTCGCGCAATCGATGTAGATCAGCTCCATCGTAGCCTACGATGACACCGGCTACCACCGGATGACCATCGGTTGTGTTGTCATCGAGTGCCACCATCGCGTTGCGATAGCTGTATTGGCTGTCGTCTCTTCTGACCAGTGCTATCATCATGCGATGGAAGTCCTCTAAAGTGTGGCTTGGCCCTGCGAAGTTCTGACAACACTCGTGGTTCATCGCCAACATGATGAGAGAGGCGATAGACTCAGCTTGTTCGATGGATGCTGGAACGATTTTCATAAATATAATCTATATTTGATAGCCCGACGAAAGTCAAGTGTTGATCATGTGAAAGTATTTCTATGCCTGGAGATGAAACCGTGCTTTGCTTGTGAACAGGTCTTTTGCTTTAATACGAAGCCGTGCAGGGAATGCCCAATGCAATGACGCGGTCGCGGATAGCATCCAGTTCCTCATGTGAAGCCTTGCGCAGTTTTTGGTCTGGCGTCTCGCGGTCGATGGTATAGACCATCACTTCTTGCGGCTGAATGTATTTGACAGCGTCGAGCCACGGCGCCACATATTCTTCACCCGTATTGTCCGTGCCGTCGCCTTTCATGAACATGGTCTGGATGATCACGTGTCCCTTGAACCATCGCATGTTCTCAATTATGTCCTTGACATCGTAGGAGGGCTGTATGGGGCGGTCCACCTTGCGGATATAGTCCATGCTGACCGTGTCGAGCTTCAGGATGTTGTTGTCTACCTTCAGCAGAGCCTGACGGATGTCGTCGTGTCCGGAGAAGGTGGCATTGCTCAGCACACTGATCTTTGCCTTCGGGCACCACTTGTCACGCAGCCGGATGGTGTCGTCGATGATACCGGGAAACTCAGGATGACTGGTGGGCTCACCATTTCCCGCGAAGGTAAGCACGTCGGGATGCTCCTGGTCGTTGTGCATCTTGATGAGCTGCTTTTCCAAAGCTTCCGCCACCTGCTGCCGCGTAGGATGGGGTGAATGTGTGCGGCGGTCCTTGTTGAAGCCACATTCACAATACAGGCAATCGAAGGTGCATATCTTCCCGTCTGCCGGCATCAGGTTCACACCTAAGCTTAGTCCTAAACGGCGGCTGTGCACTGGGCCGTAGATGGGACTTGGATAAATAACAGTACTCATAATTCTGTTCTTACTTTAATTCTCGTTTCTTATCAGAATTCTTGAGCAAAGATAATAAAAATATATCATTATCGGTGCTTTTCTTCTTGATTATTTGGTTAATGCAAGTTAATCATCTCTTTCTCTCTAATATTTTGATTAACTTTGTATCCAAATGCAAGATTTTGACCACTGCAATGGGAAAGAAGAGAAATAAGGTAAGCAGGCACACTGGGCGTCTGCAAGCTGTTACTTTGTGTATCAGCACGGCCATGGTGCTCGTGCTGTTGGGGCTTGTCGTGTTTTCTACGCTGACCGGCCGCAATCTTTCGTCGTATGTAAAAGAGAACCTTGTCGTCACCATGATGCTCGAACAGGATATGAGTGACAACGAAGCCATCACGATGTGCTCTCATCTGAAGCAGCAACCTTATATCAAGCAAGTGCACTTCATCAGCAAGCGTGCTGCTTTGGCTGATGCTACCCGTCAGATGGGTGCCGATCCCTCTGAGTTCACCGATGGCATCAATCCCTTCCCCTCATCTGTCGAGCTGACGCTGAAGAGCGACTATGCCAACAACGACTCGCTGAAATGGATCTCGGCACAGCTGAAGCGCTATCCTAAGGTGTCGGAGATCAACTATCAGAAGGATTTGGTCGATGCTGTCAACCGTAACCTGACGAAGATTGGTATCATCCTGCTCGTCATTGCGGCTTTGCTCACCTTTGTGTCCTTCTCCTTGATCAACAACACGGTGAAACTCGGTATCTATGCCCGCCGTTTCTCCATCCACACAATGAAGCTCGTCGGAGCCTCCTGGGGCTTTATCCGAGGGCCTTTCATCCGTCGTGCCGTGTTGACCGGACTGCTTGCCGCACTGTTGGCGATCATCGTTCTTGGTGGATGTATGTATGCGCTCTATCGCTACGAGCCGGAGATTTTGAATATTGTGACGTGGCGTGAGATGACCATCACCGCTGTTTCGGTCGTTGCTTTCGGTATTATCATCACGGCCATCTGCGCTTCCATCTCGGTGAACCGCTTCCTGAAGATGAAGGCAGGAGATCTCTATAAGATTTAGACTTGCCTAAGTCTTCTGTCATACCATAAGGTACTCTTTCTGCTCTTGGCTGCTCTTGAATTAAGTAAAAGTGACCGTGCATGAATAGACTTGAACTTAGAATAATGAATAAACAAAATATGGATAAAAGAAATTATGCATTCGACCGTACCAACTTCACGTTGTTGGCTATCGGTTTTGCCATCGTGGTCATCGGCTTCATTCTGATGAGTGGCAGCAGTTCTACGGAACAGGCTTTTAATCCCGACATCTTCAGTTTCCGCCGTATCAAGGTAGCTCCTGTGGTATGCTTTGTTGGCTTCATCTCCATGATCTATGCCATCATCCACAAACCCAAGGACAATGGAGACGAGAACACTCCTGCCGAAGCACCATCTAACAACGAGGAGGCCTGATGACACTGATACAGACTATTATCATCGCCATCGTGGAGGGACTCACAGAGTTCCTGCCTGTGTCGTCGACCGGACACATGATCATCACCCAGAACCTTTTGGGCGTACAGCAAGGCGATCCTTTTGTCCATGCCTTCACGTTTATCATTCAGTTCGGTGCCATTCTCTCTGTTGTGTGTCTATATTGGAAGCATTTCTTTCAGATGCGCAACTATGAGGAGTTTGTCGACAAGATGAAATTCTACGGACTGCTTATCGTGGGTGTGTTGCCTGCCGTAGTCATTGGCTTGGCAGCTAAGAAGAGCGGTCTGCTCGACTGGTTGCTGGACAGTGTGGTCGTCGTGGCTGCTATGCTTGTCATAGGTGGCGTATTCATGCTCTTCTGTGATCGTATCTTCAACAAAGGGTCAGAGAACAATCAAGTCGATTGGAAGCGTGCGTTTCTCATTGGCTGTTGGCAGTGCTTGTCAGTCATTCCAGGAACAAGTCGCAGTATGGCTACTATCGTAGGAGGAATGCAGCAGAAGCTGACACGCAAGCGTGCGGCAGAGTTCTCTTTCTTTCTGGCTGTGCCGACGATGGCGGGTGCTACGCTTCTCGACCTGATCGATATGTTCAAGGAAGGCACTACGTGGGCTACCAGCAACAATATCATGTTGCTCATCGTAGGTTGCGTCATCGCTTTTGTGGTGGCTATGCTTGCTATGAAGTGGTTTGTCGGTTTCTTGACCAAATACGGTTTTCGTGCATTCGGCTGGTATCGCATCATCATTGGCGGCATCATTCTGCTAATGTTGGCAACTGGTCATTCACTTGTTATGGTTGATTGATGAGAGATTTTATCAAAGGAGAAATCTTAGCGATCGACAAGCCCTATGGCATGACGAGCTTCGGCGCATTGGCTCACATCCGTTTCCTGCTCTCACAAAAATTAGGGCAGAAGGTGAAAGTGGGACATGCCGGCACGCTCGACCCATTGGCGACGGGTGTCCTGATCCTCTGCACAGGCAGGTGCACCAAGCAAATCGAGACGCTGCAAAGCCATACCAAGGAATACACGGCAACGTTGCAGTTGGGAGCTACCACTGCCAGCTATGACCGTGAGCACGAGGTCGACACTACCTATCCTGTGGAGCATATCACACGTGAACTCATCCTTGACGTGCTGAAACAGTTCGAGGGTGACATCCAGCAGGTGCCTCCAACCTACAGTGCTTGTAAAGTCGATGGGACAAGGTCGTATCAGTTGCGCCGCAATGGCGAGGACGTGGAACTGAAACCGAAGGCTATACATATAGATAAGGTGGAACTCACCGACTATGACGATGAGAAAAAGACGATGGCCATCCGCGTCGTTTGTGGCAAAGGCACTTATATCCGTGCGCTGGCCCGCGACATTGGCCGGGCACTGAATAGCGGAGCTTATCTCACGAGTCTGCGTCGGACACGTGTGGGCGACATCAGCGAGAGCGATTGCATTGCGTTCAATCATTTCGGAGAATGGCTGGACAGTGAGATTCCCAACGAAGTGAGTGCCGCTGCGCTACAGCGTCCTGCCGAGGCAAAGCCTCAGATCACTCCCAAGGCGGACAACAGGCCTGTGGCATAAACAAAGCAAATCCCAACCAGGATTATTATCAGACAGAATAGAAAGGAAATATACATTATGAAGTTATCGCAGTTCAAGTTCAAGTTGCCGCCCGAGTCGGTGGCCCTTTATCCTCACAGCATTGTGAGGGAGTATACGAACGACGATGGTACGAAGGGTTCTTTTCGGATTACCCGTCGTGATGAATCCCGTCTGATGGTGCTGCACCGGACAACGGGCGAGATAGAACTCTATAAGAAGGATGACAAGGGACAGCCGATCAAAGGCGAGTACCTTGACTTCCGCAATGTCATCGATTATTTCGATGATGGCGATGTGTTCATCCTTAATGATACGAAGGTTTTCCCTGCCCGTCTGTACGGAACGAAGGAAAAGACCGACGCAAAGATCGAGGTCTTTGTCCTGCGTGAGCTCAACGAGGAGACACACCTGTGGGACGTGCTCGTGGAGCCGGCGCGTAAGATCCGTATCGGCAACAAACTCTTCTTCGATGAGGTGGGCACCATGGTAGCCGAGGTCTATGACAACACGACCAGCCGTGGACGTTCCTTGCGCTTCCTCTATGACTGTCCTCACGATCAGTTCAAACGCGACCTCTTCGCTCTTGGCGAGGCTCCGCTGCCGGAGTATATACTCAACGGCCGCCCCGAGGATCCCGATATGAAGGGGATGCACGTGCACTCCCATGCGACAAAGGAAGATCTGGAAGACTTCCAGACACTCTTCGCACGCAACGAAGGTGCTGTCACCGTGCCGGCTACCGGACTTCATTTCAGCCGTGAGCTGTTGAAGCGTATGGAAATCAAAGGCATCAACACGGCGTTTATCACGCTGCATTGCGGCTTGGGCAACTTCTCACCAATTGAGGTGGAGGATCTCACCAAGCATAAGATGGACTCTGAGCAGATGTTTGTCAACAAGGAGGCTTGCGACATGGTAAACACCGCCAAGAAAGAGGGACATCATATCTGTGCCGTCGGAACGAGTGTAGCCAAGGCTACTGAGACAGCAGTAGGCACTGACGGCTTCCTCAAGGAGTTTGACGGTTGGACATCCAAGTTCATCTTCCCGCCTTACGAGTTCGGTCTTGCTGACACGATGATTGCCAACTTCTATCATCCCGAGTCTACGCTGCTGATGTCTACAGCAGCCTTCGGTGGTTATGAGAACGTGATGGCCTGCTACGCATTGGCACTGAAGCATGGCTATAAGTTTGGATGCTATGGCGACAGTCTGCTGATCGTGGACTGACAGTGTAGCAATCCCATAGTTGTAAAAACGGCTTATGGCAGATATAAACAATCCGGCTTTGCATAAAGTCTATCTCAGCTTAGGTTCCAACATTGGCAACCGACGTGGACTGATACGGCAAGCCGTAGAGCTATTGGAGAGTAGGGTAGGGCATGTCTCTGCCCTCTCTTCCCTTCATGAAACGGAACCGTGGGGCTTCGAGTCGCCCAATAAGTTCCTCAACGCGTGCTGTTGCTGTCTGACCACACTGCCTCCGCGCCAGGTGCTCTTGGCTACTCAGCGCATCGAGCATGATCTCGGCCGCACGGGAAAATCAGTGAATGGCGTTTATCACGACCGTGTCATCGACATCGACATTCTGCTGTATGATGACATAAAAGTGGATGAACCAGATTTGAAGATTCCCCATCCCTTGATGCATGAGCGCGACTTCGTCATGGTACCGCTCAAAGAAATATATAATAAATAATGTATAGGGTATAATCTCAGTTTATAGACAGGCGCCTGGGATTATACCTTTTCTTATTGCCACGTCAAAGTCTGTAGCACCATTGACAATACGCTTGGACGGTTTGAACTTTGGGCTGATCAAGTCACGCTCCGAGTGGTAATATTGCGTTTTCAAGCCAGCAAGACCAAAGAGTAGACGACAAAACAAGTCAGACGCATAAGTTCTCGCTGGCAACGCCTTCGTTGCAACAGATTTAAGAATGTTCTGATAAGAATAACTCCATACGCCAAAGGATAAACCCTCGACGTATGGAGTTACTATATATATAATAATGTGTAGGGAACTTTATTCCTTGTTGGCGCGTTTACGCTCAAGATGATCCAGGATGATCTTGCGCATACGCATCGACTTAGGAGTCACCTCCACATACTCGTCGCTCTTGATATACTCCAGGCACTCCTCAAGGCTCATGACCGTCTTCGGGATGACACGTGCCTTCTCGTCAGAGCCGGAAGCACGCACGTTGGTCAGCTGTTTAGCCTTGGTGACGTTGACCACGAGGTCGTTGTCATGGACATGCTCGCCGATGACCTCACCGGCATAGACTTCCTCACCCGGGTCGATGAAGAACTTACCACGATCCTGCAGCTTGTCGATGGAGTAAGCATAAGCAGTGCCCGTCTCCATGGCAATCATCGAACCGTTGATACGGCGGACGATCTCACCCTTGTAAGGCTGATACTCCTTGAAGCGGTGAGCCATGATAGCCTCACCCTGCGAAGCCGTCAGCACATTGGTACGCAGACCGATGATACCACGAGAAGGAATGTCGAACGTGATGTTGACACGGTCGCCCTCGGTATCCATACCTGTCAGATCACCCTTGCGGCGTGTGACCATATCCACCATCTTGCTGGCATAGTCCTGCGGCACATTGATGTCGAGTTCCTCAACAGGCTCGCACTTCTGACCGTCGATCTCCTTATAGATTACCTGGGGCTGGCCCACCTGCAACTCAAAACCTTCACGACGCATGGTCTCGATGAGCACAGAGAGGTGAAGCACACCACGGCCGCTGACAATCCAACTGTCGGTAGAGCCCTCTACATTGCGCACACGCAGTGCCAGGTTCTTCTCCAGCTCTTTCTGCAAACGGTCGCCGATCTGACGGGAAGTGCAGTACTTGCCCTCTTTACCGAAGAAAGGTGAGTCGTTGATGGTAAAGAGCATACTCATCGTAGGCTCGTCGACAGCGATCGGCGGCAGAGCCTCAGGGTTCTCAAAGTCGGCGATGGTGTCACCAATCTCGAAGTGCTGCAAACCGACGACAGCGCAGATATCACCACTGTCGACATGGTCGCAACGCTTGTGAGTGATACCCTCGAACGTATGCAACTCCTTGATCTTATCTTTCTCAAACGTACCGTCGCGGTGGCAGACGGTGATGTTCATACCGTCTTTGAGTGTACCTCTGTGCACACGGCCGACAGCGATACGTCCTGTATAAGAACTATAGTCGAGAGAAGTGATCAGCATCTGAGGCGTACCCTCCAGGCGCTTAGGTGCCGGGATGACCTCAAGGATCTTATCGAGCAGATAATCGATATTGTCAGTGGGCTTGTTGAAGTCTGGTCCCATCCAACCGTTCTTGGCAGAACCATAGACCACGGGGAAGTCAAGCTGGTCTTCTGTAGCGTTGAGGTCACACATCAGGTCGAACACCATCTCATAGACCTGCTCAGGACGGCAGTTAGGCTTGTCGACCTTGTTGACCACCACGATAGGTTTCAGTCCAAGCTTCAGAGCCTTCTGCAGCACGAATCGAGTCTGCGGCATAGGACCCTCGAAGGCATCAACAAGCAGCAGACAGCCGTCGGCCATGTTGAGCACACGCTCCACCTCACCGCCGAAGTCGGAGTGACCCGGTGTATCGAGAATATTGATCTTCACTCCTTTCCATGTGATGGACACGTTTTTGGAAAGGATGGTTATCCCTCGCTCGCGCTCCAAATCATTGGAGTCCAATACTTCGCCGCTGTTGTCCTGGCCGTCACGGAACAGTTTACCAGCGAGCATCATCTTGTCAACCAGCGTTGTTTTGCCATGGTCGACATGCGCAATAACTGCGATGTTACGAATGTCTTGCATTACTTTACCTTAATAGAGCTAATAATTTGCTTGCAAAATTACAAAAAAAACTGGTAAAAGTGGCTGACTCTGAGAACTTTTTTGTAACTTTGCAGCGCATTTTCGGAGATACCGATGCATTTAAGGCCGCTTGAGCTATGATGAAGACTCCTGCGGGCGAAGGATGTAATGATGCAACAACAATTAATCATCAACAAACAATGTATTTAAACAAAGAGAAGAAGGAGGAAATCTTCGGCCAGTATGGCAAGAGCAATGCAGACACCGGTTCTGCTGAGAGCCAGATCGCACTGTTCACTTATCGTATCGCACACCTGACAGAGCACGTCAAGACTCATCACAAGGACTTTGTGACAACACGTTCTCTGACTCGTTTGGTAGGAAAGCGCCGTGCTTTGCTGGACTACCTGAAGGATCGTGACATCGAGCGTTACCGTGCCATTGTGAAGGCTCTCGGTCTCCGCAAATAATCACGCAAAGCGCTTCTTTCATACGAGAAGAAAATTAGGCAAGAGAAAAGCCCGTACTACAGTGGTAGCACGGGCTTTTTTTTAGTTCTTTAGACACTGCCATCCCTCTTAGCACAAATCCGTTTTCGCTGATTGTGGAAAGCAGGCCACTTAGTTGCTTCACTTTTGCCGCAAGCGCGAAAATGTCTTGAAAAGTGGCATTTTTCCGCCCCAATACAGCCAAATTCTTTTCCGGCACCGGCTTGCCGAAGCTTGCTTCGGAGCAAGACAGAGCCGGAAAAGAAACAAGGGGCGTAGCCCGTGCATCACAGCAAGGGTTTTATTTGTTTTTGTCAGAATCAAATATGAATCTCCGCTCGTAACTCTACTCTTACCTTCGACCTACATTCGCTTCTATATAACTAACCCTGTTATATCAACAACTTGTTATCGCCAAAGGGCGATACGGCAGCTGAGTAGTTACGATAATTCTTTCTTGTTTCCCTTTTGTAATCAACAGGAAAGTTGTATCTTTGTAATATGGAAAATCATAAATCACAGACAGCTCTGCGTGAGCGGGTCAATCTCCGGGAGCCTCATCGCTGGGCGGTGATCTTCTGGAACGATGATTTCACCACGATGGATTTTGTGGTGAGAGTATTGGTGGAAGTGTTTCGCAAACCAGAGGATGATGCCGGGCGGCTGATGATGGAGGTCCACCAAAAAGGTCAGGCCGTTGTGGGCACCTATACCTACGACGTCGCTGTGAGTCGCTGTAAATGGGCTACAGAGATGGCGCGCGCAGAGGGTTTCCCCTTGAAAATCACATATAAGGAGGTTTGACGATGGCAGAGTTCTTAGGAAGTACCGAGCAAGTCGGCGACATGCTGATGGGAGCACGCAAGCTCGCTGCTGAACTGCAGCATCAGTTTGTGATGCCGGAACACATGCTCCGGGTGATGATAGAACTACCGGAGGTGAAGGACGCACTGACAATCTGCTCTGTCCAGCCCCACGAAATTCCTGATGCCTTGGACAAGTTCTTCAGCCAGCAGGATCAGGTGCCCGTACCCGAAGGCGAGTATCCGGGCATGTCGGAGCAGGGCGCACAGCTGATGCACCTTGCCTTTGTCGATGCCTATAATTCGGAAAGCGCGCATCTGACCATCGCGCATTATATCGACGCCTTGTTGAAGATGGAAGAGTCGTGGGCTGCTTACATCCTTCGCAAGGCTATCAACGACGACACTGCCGGATTTATAGCCTGTCTCCTTGACGAGTATCGTGACGAGGACTTTCCCACGCCGGGCCAAGGGGATGACTACGAACCGTTTGATGATCCCTGCGTCGATGAGCAGCCAGCCGACTGGCATGCCTGGGTGACGTGTATCAATGACGATGTGGCAAAACATAATCCGCTGATCGGCAGACAGGCCGAACTGGAGCGGACGATCCAAGTGCTCTGTCGCAAGGACAAGAACAATCCTTTGCATGTGGGGGAACCGGGTGTCGGCAAGACCTCGCTTGTCTATGGACTCGCCGACCGCATCAACAAAGGAGAGGTGCCGGAACGTATCAGCCACTGCCGTATCTACTCGATGGACATGGGCACGATGCTCGCCGGTACACAGTATCGCGGTGATTTCGAGCAGCGCATCAAGAAGGTGATGGATGGAGCACGCAAGGAAGGGAATGTCATCATCTATATGGACGAGATGCACAACATTGTCGGCGCGGGACGCAGTAGCGACGGCTCGATAGACGCGTCGAATATGCTCAAGCCCTATCTTGAGTCGGGCGACATCCGTTTTATCGGCTCCACCACCTACGACGAATTGAAGCGGTGGCTGTCAGCTTCCACGGGTATCCTGCGCCGTTTCCAAGAGATAGACATCAAAGAGCCGTCGGTCGACGAGACGATCGAGATATTGCAAGGACTGGAGAATGGCTATGAGGACTATCACCACGTGAGATACACCGGCGAGGCCATTGAAGAGGCGGTCAGGGCATCGGCGAAATATATCGCCGACCGCTTCCTGCCCGATAAGGCCATCGACCTGATCGACGAGGCTGGAGCCTATCGCGAGCTGCATCCGTCAGCAGACGATGAGCAGACGGTGGATAAGGACTTGGTGAGGCAGGTGCTGGCCAAGATCTGCAAGATCGACGCCATGGTGCTCAAGGACAGCGACAATCACGCTTTGCAAACCCTCTACGACCGCATCGCCGCGAAGATCTACGGTCAGGACGAGGCTGTCAGGCAGGTGGTGGAATCGGTGGAGATGGCAAAGGCCGGACTGCAGGAAGAGGGGAAGCCCTTGGCGAGCCTGCTCTTTGTCGGGCCTACCGGTGTGGGCAAAACCGAGGTGGCACGTGTGCTGGCCAATGAGTTAGGTGTCAGCCTCGTCAGGTTTGACATGAGTGAATACACCGAAAAGCAGACCGTCGCCAAGCTGATCGGCAATCCGGCAGGCTATGTAGGCTATGAGGATGGCGGACTGCTTACCGACGCGATCCGCAAGACACCCAACTGTGTGCTGCTGCTCGACGAAATTGAGAAAGCACACAGCGACATCTATAACATCCTGCTGCAGGTGATGGACTACGCTGTGCTTACCGACAACAAAGGTCGGAAAGCCGACTTCCGCAATGTCGTCCTCATCATGACGTCCAACGCCGGCGCACGATTTGCGTCGCAGGCCAGCGTCGGATTCAATGGCCACACATCAAGAGGCGAGGCTATGCTGGCGCAGGTGAAGCGCACGTTCACCCCGGAATTCATCAACCGCCTGTCAGCGACTGTCGTCTTCCATGATATGGATGAGCAGATGGCACAGTTGATTCTGAAAAAGAAGTTAGATATTCTGCAGGCTCAGCTCGTCAAGAAAGGCGTGACCATGCAGTTGTCCGACGCCGCGGCAGCATTGCTGCTGAAGAAGGGCTTCACGACAGAATATGGTGCCCGCGAGATGGACCGCGTGATAGCCCGCGAACTGAAGCCGCTGTTGATGCGCGGCATCTTGTTTGGAGAGCTGGCCCATGGAGGTATCGCAAAAATAGAAGTGAGAGATGGCGGTCTGGCAATTGGATAAGGACTATCTCGCTTTTCCCGATCCTCATACCGGAGAACCTGACGGTTTGCTGGCTGTAGGTGGCGACCTTAGTGTAGACCGGCTGGTGCTGGCCTACAGCCATGGCATCTTTCCATGGTATGGATTCAAGGAGGGAAATGAGATTCTGTGGTTCTGCCCGATGGACCGCTTCGTCATCTTTCCCAAAAAGATCCACGTCAGTCACAGCATGCGCACGCTGGTCAACAGCCACAGATACCGTGCCACTTTCGACCGGTCGTTTGACGAGGTCATCAGTGCGTGCAGCAAGGTTGGCGGCCGCGACCGGCAATGTGGCGCATGGCTGGGCAGCGACATGATTGCAGCCTACCGCCGTCTCCATGAGCGCGGCTTGGCACGGAGCGTAGAAGTGTGGGAGGGTGACTCTCTTGTAGGTGGACTGTATGGAGTGACTTTGGGTTGCAGCTTCTTTGGCGAGAGCATGTTCTCGTTACATCCTTCAGCTTCCAAATATGCGCTCATCGCTCTGGCCCGATGGATGGAGAGCGTCGGGGGACGTCTGATCGACTGTCAGTTTGAAACGCCACACCTGAGAAGTATGGGCGGTGAACATATCGACTACGACACATACATGGGGTTGATCATGGAGTAAACCGGCTGGGGCCTTTGCTTATCAACACATTATGACGGAGGAGTAATGAGTGGCTCCATCTGCCGTAGGCAGAAATAAAAAGACATCGTTCCTGGAGATACATGGTATTGTCCTAACCTCGCTTAACATAGCGGTGCACAATAAGACAGCAATTCAATTTGTGAGAATAATAGAAGCCAAGAACAGCGCTTCTGGAGACAGCGACTTTCTGAGCAGGTCGAGCAGCCGTCGTTTCTTTTTCTTCACCCCGCTCTCCGTGATATTGAGTTGCCGGGCTATCTCCGCCGTCTTCATCCCTTCACGGAAAATCATCACGCACAGTTGCCGCATATCCTCAGGCAGTCTGTCCACGGCAGCGATGAGTTCGTCAATGGTCTCCTGCCGGATGAGTTCTACGGAGAAGTCGTCCTCGAAGTCGGCTTTGTCCTGCCGGATGAAGGCCGAACGGGCGTGTCCCGGCGTATCTTCAAAAGCCCTGGAATACATTGGCCTGCTCTATACCCAGGAGGAAAACCTGCGCCAGCGGAAGGCCTCATATGAAGAAGTGGCAAAGGAGCGAAAGGAGAGGGGACTGCCTATCATGGATACCATGGAGGCATGGATGAAGGTGGCCAGTAAGACCACCACACCGTCAGACTTATTGGGGAAGGCCCTGGACTACGCTTACAAACTCTGGCCCAGGATGAGAAACTATACCCTTGACGGAAGGGCAGCTCAACCGTGCCGCTGCCTCCGCGTACCGTATCCAGTTTATTCCTTACCTCATCGTCATCAGTCCCGACGGCAAGGTCATCAAGGCATGCAACGATGCCAAGGAGTTCGTGAGGATGTGGTAATTAAAGGTGCTAAGACATGTTTTTGAATCATTCTTGCGGAATTGAGGTTTATTATTGATGTATGACTATCGACAAGCGTGACCTTGCGTCCTTTGTAACCAGGAAGAGTTCATGGGTCGCCGATGCCGGCAATTATACCTTTAAGGTCGGCTCCTCTATCCGTGACATAAAAGGCACTGCCTCGCTGAGGCTGACAGGGTACAAGGAAAAAGTGCACGTGTTGAAAAACATAGAAGAGTAGGCTATTGAAAACACTGCTTTCTGCCTGTCATCTAAGTGTTTTCTACTGATAAAACAACTGAGATGAGCCGACGAAACAACTTGTTTCTTCGGCTCATCTCACCGTTTTGTGAACGTCCGACCACAATTTTGTGGTTTCAATCACTATTTTCCCTTCTTTGTCCCACTTTTGTTTTTCCAGAACACAAGTGTTCAGAGACATAGTTTTGTAATAACTTATCACATTTTCTTTCTGCTTTGACATGTCCATACTAATTGCCTTGTTCACTTTTTATTTAAAAGCCTTACTCCTCCACACCTTATTGTATATAGAGACTTCATACACTGCGGGCTCGCCTCTTGCAACCTACGGAGCCTTTTTATCCTGCTACAAGTCTGTTGCTGTCAGTCTCTCGCTTTGAGAGCTTGCTCCTTCGACATAGTTTGGCGCATGCTCGCCATACTTTTGCGACAAGGAAATGATAAGTATATGACTGACTGGCTAATCGTGATTTTCGGCCTTGCAGGTCGAAATATTTCGAGATTATGATGGTATTCTGATTTATCTTTCGTATCTTTGCGCATAGAAAAGAAAACTTTCATGGCAGCGTCGCCTGGCGATGGTGCCGAGTATTCATTTAAAACATAACACAACATGAAAAAGTACGAATGCAATGTATGCGGCTACATCTATGACCCCGCTAAAGGAGACCCTGACAATGGTATTCAGCCCGGAACAGCTTTTGAGGATCTGCCCGAAGATTGGGTATGCCCCACTTGCGGCGTAGGCAAGGAAGACTTCAGCCCCGTGGAGGAATAATCGATTTACGAAGATAAGCAGATGATGACGGCCTCTGGACAACAAGAAGCCGTCACCATTATTTCAAATCAGGACGGAATGAAAGAGGAATAACTAAAGATATGGGAAAGAAGATTACCGACAACGTCACATGGGTAGGCAAGGTGGACTGGGACTTGGTCCATTTCCATGGCGACGAGCTGTCCACTTTTCATGGCTCCAGCTACAATGCCTATTTGATTAAGGACGAAAAGAATGTGCTCATCGACACGGTGTGGCGCCCTTACGACCGCGAGTTTGTCAAGCGGCTCAAAGAGGTCATCGACCTGAAGGACATCGACTACATCGTGATGAACCACAACGAGATAGACCATAGCGGCGCACTGCCCGAACTGCTCCGTGAGATTCCGGACACCCCGATCTACTGCACAAAGAAAGGAGAGGCCATCCTGCGCGGTCACTATCACCAGGACTGGAACTATGTCAACGTCAAGACAGGTGACACGCTCAACATCGGCAAGCATACGCTGACCTTCATCGAGGCACCGATGCTCCACTGGCCCGACACGATGTTCACCTATATGTCCGGCGACGAGATTCTGTTCTCCAACGACGCCTTCGGACAGCACTATGCCACCGAGTCGCTCTTTGACACGGCAGCAGACGTCAACGAGGTGATGTATGAGGCAGAGAAGTACTATACCAACATCCTCAACCTCTACAGCCCGATGGTGGCCCGCAAGGTAAAGGAGGTGCTCGGCATGAACCTGCCCATCAAGATGATCGCACCGTCGCACGGTGTCATCTGGACAAAGTACATCTCGCAGATCATTGAGAACTATCAGAAGTGGTCGACGCCTTATCAGGAGAATCAGATCACCATTGTCTACGATACGATGTGGCAGAGCACACGACTCATGGGTGAGGCTATCGCCGAAGGCATCCGCCGCGCCGATCCGTCGGTAGAGGTGAAACTCTACAACGTTGCCAAAGAAGACAAGAACGATGTGCTCACACAGATGTTCCGCTCAAAAGCTGTGCTCGTAGGCTCTCCGACGATCAACTACGGCTACTCGTTTGCCATCGCAGGCATCCTCGAGATGGCACGCGGACTGAAGTTCAAAGGCAAGAAAGCAGCTGCTTTCGGCTCTTACGGCTGGAGCGGCGACGCGCCGAAACTCATCACGAAACATCTGCAGGAAGCAGGATTTGACGTCGTTGACGACGGTATCAAATGCTTGTGGGTGCCCGACAACAAGGCCATCGACGAGTGCCGCGACTACGGCGAGCAGTTCTGCAAGAAAGTAGAAGCATAAGAGACTGTTGTGGCCGGCCAAACACCGACCACAACAATTAATTGAAAAAAAAGATGCAATTCTTTCGTCTGTTTCAAAAATTCTTTGTACCTTTGCACCCGCAAAACAAGAGCAGACGGTTTTGCATTATAAATATGTTCGTTTGTCGGCATAGCTCAGTTGGTTAGAGTATCACCTTGACATGGTGGGGGTCCTTGGTTCGAATCCAAGTGTCGACACGAAATACAACTCCAAATGGATTATCAACTCAAAAAGATTGTCCTCACAGGTGGTCCTTGTGCAGGCAAAACGACAGCTCTTGTAAAGGTCATCGACCATTTCTCAAGTTTGGGCTTTAAGGTCTTCACGATTCCGGAAGTACCCACCATGTTTGCCCAAGCGGGAATGGACTACCTGACTACCAATCACGAATTCTTTTATCAAGGCGAGATCGCCACACTGCAGGAGCAACTCGGGCTCGAAGATAAGTTCACACAGATTGCCCAAACGGTGAAGGAACCGGCGGTGATCGTCTGTGACCGGGGTGCCATGGACATCTCGGCGTATATGGACGCTGACATGTGGAACGACATCACCGGACGCGTAGGTACTTCCACGCCGGAACTGCTCGGACGCTACGATGCCGTGCTTCACCTCGTCTCCGCCGCTGACGGTGCCGAAGAGTTCTACACAACGGCTAATAACAAGGAACGGTCGGAAGGACTGGAAAAGGCTCGCACCCTCGACAAGCGCGTCATCAACGCATGGAGCGGCCATCCCCATCTGCGCGTTATCAACAACCACGTCGACTTCGACACAAAGATCAACCGCGTGCTCAAGGAGATCTCCGCCGTGCTCGGATTGCCGCAACCCATCACCGAGGAGCGGAAATACATCGTGGAGGTTGTCGGCGACATGCCACAGACCATCGACAGCGACATCGTGCAGACGTATCTCGTGGCTGACCCGGACAGCGAGGTCAGACTGCGCCGGCGCATCTGGCCCGGCGGCAAGCGCGTCAACGTGCACACCATGAAGAAAACTGTCGGACACAACCAGCAGGTAGAGACCGAACGACAGGTGAGCAACGCTCTCTATGAGTCGCTGCTCTCGCAAGCCGATCCTTATCGCCACACGATATACAAGAAGCGCAAGAGCTTTATCTGGAAAGGGCAATACTTCGAGCTCGACACCTATCAACGACAGCTCCAGGGACTTGTCATCCTTGAGACAAAAGGCATCACCGACACCGAAAGCGTCAACTTCCCACCCTTCCTCAAAGTGGTGAAAGACATCACTGGCGATGCCAATTACTATAACTATAACCTTGCGCTCAGACATTAACTCATGCATATCGTCATTGCAGGAAACATCGGCAGCGGAAAGACCACACTCACTCAGTTGCTCGCCCGCCACTATGGCTGGCGCGCACGAATGGAAAGTGTGACGCACAATCCCTATCTCGAAGACTATTATAAGGACATGCGGCGGTGGGCATTGAACCTTGAGGTGTTCTTCCTCAAGGAGCGCTTCCGCGACTTGCTCACCATCAACCGCAGCAAGCGCACCATCGTACAGGACCGATCCATCTACGAGGGCGTGTATATCTTCGCCGCCAACAACCACGACTTGGGAAATATGAGCGACCGTGATTTCGAAACATACATGGGACTCTTCAACTCTATGATGATGGTGGCACGCAAACCCGACCTGATGGTCTACCTGCGTGCTTCCGTTCCACATCTCGTGGGCAACATTCAGAAACGAGGACGTGCCTACGAGCAGGACATGCAGCTCAACTATCTCAAACAGCTCAACGACCGCTACAATCGCTTCATGACAGAGCAATATCACGGGCGCGCCATCACCATCGATGTTGACGACCTCGACTTTCTCAACCGTCGCGAAGATTTTGAATATATCATCGGCCGCATCGACGAACAGCTCTCGCCACATCCCACCCTGCTGTAATCTTGATGCACGACCCTTGTAGGCTTACTCCATTCTCAACACTCATCATTCAACACTCATCATTCAACCATGCATATCGCTATCGCCGGCAACATCGGAAGTGGAAAGACCACGCTGACCAAGATGCTTGCCAAGAAATATCACTGGACACCACGCTTCGAGCCTGTAGACAACAACCCTTATCTCGATGACTTCTACGGCGACATGAAACGCTGGTCATTCAACCTTCAGATCTACTTCCTCAACAAGCGCTTTAAAGAAGTGGTGGAGATCGCCAACAGCAACGACACCATCATCCAGGACCGCACGATTTTTGAGGATGCACGCATTTTTGCACCGAACCTCCACGACCAGGGATACATGAGTGACCGCGACTTCCAAAACTACAGCGATCTCTTCGACCTGATGATGTCACTGGTCAAACTCCCGCAGCTGATGATCTACATCCGTTCGAGTATCCCTACGCTCGTCAAACACATTGAGAAGCGTGGCCGCTCGTTCGAGAAGAGCATCCGCATCGACTATCTTGCCGGACTGCAGAAGCGTTATGAGGATTGGGTGGCCTCGTATCAGGGACCGCTGATCATCATCGACGGTGACAAACTCAGCTTTGAGGATACGCCCGCTGACTTCCGTAAGGTCACCGACATGATCGACGCCGAACTCTTCGGACTCTTCAAGGACGACAGACTCAACAGCAAATAAGCCGACCGCCTCCTACACCTTATTATATATACTTCCTACACCTTATTATATATATAGCATCAACAAAACATCAATATAGCATCATACTTTAGAAAATATGGAAAGAAAAGTAGCATTGATCACAGGCATCACGGGACAAGACGGTTCCTACCTCGCCGAGTTTCTGTTGGACAAAGGTTATGACGTGCATGGTGTCATCCGCCGCTCCTCAGTGGACTTCCGCCCACGTATCGCTCATCTGGAGGGTGCGCCACATTTCCATCTTCACTATGCCGACCTGAGCGACTCGATGAGTGTGCTCGGCGTGATCGGTAAAGTTCGCCCTACTGAGATCTATAACCTCGCCGCACAGAGTCACGTGCAGGTCAGCTTCGACTCGCCAGAGTATACTGCCGACGTGGATGCCGTCGGTGTGCTCCGCATCCTGGAAGCTGTGCGCCAGCTGGGTCTCACCGACAGCTGCCGCATCTACCAGGCTTCTACTTCCGAGCTCTATGGCAAGGTGGAAGAGGTGCCGCAGAACGAGAACACGCCTTTCCATCCATACTCTCCCTATGCCGTGGCCAAGCAGTATGGCTTCTGGATCGTGAAAGAGTACCGCGATGCTTATAACATGTTCGCCTGCAACGGCATCCTCTTCAACCACGAGAGCGAACGCCGCGGTGAGACCTTCGTGACACGTAAGATCACGCTGGCTGCCGCCCGCATCAAGCAGGGCAAGCAGGACAAGCTCTATCTCGGCAACCTATCCAGCCGTCGTGACTGGGGCTACGCCAAGGACTATGTCGAGTGCATGTGGCTGATCCTGCAGCACAAGACACCGGAGGACTTCGTCATCGCCACCGGCAAGCAGCACACCGTACGTGAGTTCGCCACGCTGGCTTTCCATCATGTGGGCATCGAATTGCGCTGGGAAGGCGAGGGTGCTGACGAGAAGGGCATCGACCAGGCTACCGGCAAGGTGCTCATCGAAGTGTCACCGGACTTCTACCGTCCCACCGATGTGGTCAACCTTTGGGGCGATCCCACTAAGGCCAAGGCAGAACTGAACTGGAATCCTACCCGCACATCCTTCGAAGACCTTGTCAAGCTCATGGTGGACAGCGACATGAAGAAGGTAGCTGCCGACGATGCCGCTGCCCGCGTCCGCGTCAACCTCGAAGAATATCTCGAAAAAGGTATCGTGAAATAGAAGAGGAAAACTTATTTCAATATTACAAACTAAAGCTCTAAGAACGCAAAGAGAGCAATGTGATATGACTTTAAAGAAATCGGATAAAATATTTGTTGCCGGCCATCACGGACTGGTGGGCTCGGCTATTTGGAACAACTTGAAACAACGCGGATACAACAATCTTGTTGGCCGCACACACAAAGAACTGGATCTCACCGACCAGCTCGCAGTAAAGAACTTCTTTGACCAGGAGCAGCCCGACGCGGTGGTGCTTGCCGCTGCCTTCGTGGGCGGCATCATGGCCAACTCGCTCTATCGTGCTGACTTCATCATGCAGAACATGAAGATGCAGTGCAATGTCATCGAGCAGGCCTATAAGCATCATGTGAAGAAACTGCTCTTCCTCGGCTCTACATGTATCTATCCTAAGAATGCGCCACAGCCGATGAAAGAAGACGCACTGCTCACCTCTCCCTTGGAATACACCAATGAGGAATATGCCATCGCGAAGATCGCAGGACTGAAGATGTGCGAGAGCTATAACCTGCAATACGGTACGAACTATATCGCCGTGATGCCGACAAACCTCTATGGCCCCAACGACAACTTCCATCTGGAGAACTCTCACGTGATGCCGGCCATGATGCGCAAGATCTATCTGGCCAAGCTCATCCACGACGACAACTGGGATGCAATCCGCACGGACATGAACAAACGGCCCATCAACCCGCCGGCAAAGCTCGCCGACCTCATCGGCAAAGAGAATGTCGACGGCAACGAGCCGAAAGAGCGGATTCTGAAAGCTCTCGACTTCTATGGCATTGACAACAACAAGGTGACGCTGTGGGGCGACGGCTCCCCACTGCGTGAGTTTCTCTGGTCAGAGGATATGGCCGACGCATCGGTGCATGTGCTGCTCAACGTCGACTTTAGCGACATCATCGGCATCAAGAAGTACTCTTCTGTCTTCTATGGTGTGAAGACCGACGGTGAGGTAAACCGCAACAACTCTGAGGGCCGTGGCGGTGCCATCCCCTCTCTTGGCGAGATCCGCAACTGTCACATCAACGTGGGTACAGGCAAGGAACTCACCATCAAAGAGCTGGCAAACCTCGTGAAAGACACCGTCGGCTTCGAAGGCGAGATCGTTTGGGACACGACAAAACCCAACGGCACGCCGCGCAAGCTCATCGACGTGAGCAAGCTCCACAGCCTCGGCTGGCACCATAAGGTAGAGATCGAGGACGGTGTGAAGAAACTCTATGACTGGTACCAAAGCACACTGAAATAACAGCACTTGGATTACGCTCGTTTTTGCTTTTAACGCACGCCCTTCGGTCGTATAAAGAATATAAACGAATATTGAGAATATTCACGTTGACTGGAACACCCAAGGACAAGGAATAATATTCTTTATATTCGGTTATATTCGATATTCAACAAAGTGGAGCGTTAAGAAGAAAGAAACGGGAGCACATACCATTATGCTCCTCAGTCTTTTAACGCACGGCCTTTGGTCGTATAAAGAATATAAACGAATATTGAGAATATTGAGAATATTCACGTTGACTGGAACACCCAAGGACAAGGAATAATATTCTTTATATTCGGTTATATTCGATATTCCACAAAGTGGAGCGTTAATAAGAAAGAAACGGGAGCACATACCATCATGCTCCTCGCTCTTTTAACGCACGCCCTTCGGTCGTATAAAGAATATAAACGAATATTGAGAATATAACAATCGCAAAAAGCATAAGGAATATGGTCAACATAGATAAATACCGCAATTCTATCCATCACATCATTGGCCGTGCCTTTGAAGTATACAATGAATATGGTGGTGGCATGTTAGAGTCTGCCTACGAATCTGCGCTTGCATATCTTCTTGACCAAGATGGCTTCAATATTGAAAGGCAGAAAGACTATCCTTTGTTCTATAAAGGACATAAATTAGACAAGACATACAGAATTGATCTAAGCCTTAACCACCAAATTCTATTAGAGCTAAAAGCAGTTGATCACATAAAGGAAGAACATCGCGCGCAACTGTTTCATTACCTTCGAATGGTACACATGCCAATCGGTTTACTGATAAATTTCAGTTTGAATGAAGGCGTTAAGTTTGAAAAGTACTTCTATGACGAAGAAAAGAACTGGTGCAAGGCATTCTGATAGATAACGCTCTATGCATTCGGTTATATTCAAGGCCGTCAACCCAAATCAGGAAGCATCTGGAGCTACAAATTATATTCTTTATATTCGGTTATATTCGATATTCCACGAAGTGGAGCGTTAATAAGAAAGAAACGGGAATTCCACGAAAGTGAAGCGTTAAAAGAAAATATTTCTATTGGAGACACGTTATAGAAAAGATATAAAACGTGTTGAAAACAAAGATACGAAAATGAATACCCTCATCAATTGCTTCGTGCCCAAAGGTATCGAAGAGGAAACCAAACGCAACGTGGAGGCTCTCGGCAGCCTCGACCTCGTGGGCGAGGTTACCGTCGTCGACGGCGATGTCCGCGACACCAAGACAGTACACCGCATCGCCGACGAGGCCCGTACCCCCTATACGCTCGTCTTTCTGAAGAACAGCTACATACGCATGGGCTATCTCGCTCTGGAGCGCATGGTGCAGATTGCCGACATCACCGGTGCTGGCATGGTCTACGCCGATCACTATCAGGTCAGTGCCGACGGCAAACGCAAGGACGCACCCGTCATCGACTACCAGCAGGGCAGTCTGCGCGACGACTTCAACTTCGGCTCTGTGGTGCTTTTCCGCACCGACGCACTGAAGGACGCTGCCGCCCGCATGACCGCTGACTACCGGGCCGCCGGCTTCTACGACCTGCGTCTGAAGCTCTCGGAGAAATACCGTATCGAGCATATCAACGAACCCCTTTACTCTGAAGTGGAACTCGACACACGCAAGACAGGCGAGAAGCTCTTCGACTACGTCGACCCAAAGAACCGAGCCTCGCAGATAGAGATGGAGCAGGCCTGCACCGAACACCTCAAGGCCGTGGGTGCCTACCTGGCTCCACAGTTCCAGAATGTCGACCTCGACGAGGGCGAGTTCCCAGTAGAGGCAAGCATCATGATTCCCGTACGCAACCGCATCCGCACAATCCGCGACGCGCTGAAATCCGCGCTCAGCCAGCAGACCTCCTTTAAATATAATGTGTTCGTCGTGGAGAACGGACCCGAATGCCACTCCACCGACGGGACAACAGAGGCTATCGACGCCATCGACGACGACCGTCTCGTGCACATCGTACCCGACCGCAACGACATCGGCGTGGGTGGAGCATGGAACATGGCACTGCACCATCCGCTCTGCGGACGTTTCATCGTACAGCTCGACTCCGACGATGTCTATTCCGGACCGGACAGTCTGCAAAAGCTCGTCGACGCTTTCCGCCCGCAACAGTGCGCTATGGTCATCGGTGCCTACCGTCTGACCGACATCCATCTCAACACGCTGCCACCCGGAACCATCGATCATCGCGAGTGGACATTGGAGAATGGACGCAACAACGCCCTGCGTATCAACGGACTCGGAGCGCCCCGTGCGTTCTTCACGCCCGTGGCCCGTGCCATCAATCTTCCCAACGTGCTCTATGGCGAGGACTATGCACTCGGCCTTGCCATCAGCCGTCGCTACCGCATCGGCCGCATCTATGATGTCGTCTACGACTGCCGCCGCTGGGACGACAACTCCGACGGCGACCTGAGCATAGAGAAGGAAAACCGCAACAACACCTATAAGGATCGCATACGTACCTGGGAGCTCTTGGCACGCATCGCACAGAACAAGCAGGAGAAAGCCGAATGAAGCGCCCACAATCACCTTGGTGGTGGGTGCCCACGCTCTATTTCGCCGAAGGCATACCCTATTTCATCGTGAACAACATCAGCGTGACGATGTTCACCAAGATGGGCGTGCCCAACGGCGAGATGGCACTCTTCACCAGTCTGCTCTATCTGCCGTGGACCATCAAGCCCTTGTGGAGTCCGTTTGTCGACATCATCAAGACCAAGCGGTGGTGGATTCTTGCCATGCAGCTGCTGATGAGTGCCGCATTCGTCCTGCTGACGCTGACCATCCCGCACCCGTCTGCGGCGGTCATCGCCTCCGGTCATACACCCATCAACCTGTTCACCATCACGCTGTTGCTCTTCATCATCACCGCTTTCGCCTCTGCCACGCACGACATAGCGGCCGACGGTTTCTACATGCTCGCGCTGAGCGAGGACAAACAGAGCTTCTTTGTGGGCATCCGCTCCACGTTCTATCGGCTCTCGTCGATCTTCGGCCAGGGTGTACTCGTGTACATCGCCGGAAGCCTGGAAAAGAGCACGGGCAACATCCCGCTGTCGTGGCAGGTGACCATGGGCATCACCGCCGCTCTGTTCACCGCCATCGCCCTCTACCACACCTTTGCGCTTCCCAAACCGGGGAGAGACGCGCTGCGTACGACAGACGGCAAGCCACAGACCTTCGGCGACGTGCTGCGTGAGTTCGACCATACCTTCTACACCTACTTCCATAAGCCGGGTGTATGGCTTGCCATCGTGTTCATGTTGCTCTACCGTCTGCCCGAAGCCTTCCTGCTGAAGATGGTCAATCCCTTTCTGCTCGGCACGACGGCGACGGGAGGCTTGGCCCTCGACACCGACACCGTAGGCATCGTCTATGGCACCATCGGCGTCATCGCGCTCACCGTAGGCGGCATCATCGGCGGTATCGCAGCCTCGCGCTGGGGACTGAAGAAAGCCTTATGGCCCATGGCCGCCAGCATGACACTGCCCTGCGCCACGTTTGTCTATCTGAGCATCTGCCTGCCCCACGACCTTGTAGTCATCAGCACGTGCGTCGCCGTAGAGCAGTTTGGCTACGGCTTCGGCTTCACGGCCTACATGCTCTACATGATGCACTTCTCCGAAGGCAAGTATGTCACCGCCCACTACGCCATCTGCACAGCGTTCATGGCCCTGAGCATGATGCTCCCCGGTCTCGTTGCTGGCTACATCGAGGAGGCCATCGGCTACCGCGACTTTTTCTGGATGGTGATGGCCTGCTGCCTCGCCACTGTGGTGATGACCATGCTCGTACGCCGCAAGATCGAGCCGGAATATGGCAAGAAGCATTAAAGAATGATAGCAAACCTCGAGTCCTTCCCTAAAGCCCTTCCCTAGCCCTCCCCAAGGGGAGGGAATGAAGCCCTTCCCTAACCCTCCCCAAGGGGAGGGAATTGCAATACCCTCTTAATACCCTTGAAGGTAATTACTCCCCTCTCCTTTGGAGAGGGGGAAGGGGGTGAGGCTACCGGCAAAAGGCAAAGCGCAAGGAGCAAGTGTGATTAAAGAGTGTTAAACGTTTGAAAATGAAACACTTCAAGCGCACAAAAACGCCGCAAGAAGAAAAAAACATTGCAATAAATTTCCGTATCACACGAAAAACTTGTAACTTTGCATACCCTAAGAAAAAGGGCTAACACGTTGACATTCATATAATAAAAGAAAAGTATATCAACACCATGACAAAAGCAGATATCATCAGTGAGATTACTGAGCAGACAGGATTGCAAAAGAAAGAAGTGGCCGCAGTAGTGGAGAGCTTCATGGAGTGCGTAAAGCGTTGCATGCTCGACAAGAAAGAGAACGTATATCTCCGCGGTTTCGGCAGCTTCATCATCAAGCATCGCGCTGCCAAGACAGCCCGCGACATTGGCAAGAACACCACGATCACCATTGCCGCCCACGACCTGCCGAGCTTCAAGCCCGCCAAGGCTTTCGTAGAAGAGATGAAAGGCGAGTAAGCCCATCACACTACACTGAGAAAGACAAACAAAACTGTATTATACACAACTTTTAAAACATTTTACCATGCCAAACGGAAAAAAGAAGAAAGGCCACAAGATGGCTACGCATAAGCGTAAAAAGAGATTACGTAAGAACCGCCACAAGAGCAAGTAAGCTCAGGCGACTGTTCTTGAGAGGGGGCACGCCTTTCGTGGTGTGCCCCTTGCTTTTTAACCCTACTAAAACACCAAGAGATGACAAGCGAAGTAATCATTGACGTCAAGCCAAAAGAGATCTCCATCGCCCTGCTCGAGGACAAACGACTGGTAGAATACCAGAACGAGCCCCGCTCGGCCAACTTCTCTGTGGGCAATATCTACGTCGCAAAGGTGAAGAAGCTCATGCCGGGCCTCAACGCCAGTTTTGTCGACGTAGGGTATGAGCGTGACGCTTTCTTGCATTATCTTGACTTAGGTAGTCAGTTTAATTCCTACGCTAAGTATCTCAAGCAGATACAGAGCGACCGCCGGCGCCTCTTCCCCTTTGACAAAGCCACGCGCCTGCCCGACCTGCAAAAGGACGGCAGCGTGCAGCAGACGCTCAAACAGGGACAGGAAGTGCTCGTGCAGATTGTCAAGGAGCCTATCTCCACCAAGGGTCCGCGCCTGACGGGCGAGCTGAGCTTTGCCGGCCGCTATCTCGTCTTGCTGCCCTTTGGCGACAAGGTCTCTGTATCCTCCAAGATCAAAAGCGGTGAAGAAAGAGCAAGACTCAAGCAACTCATCCACAGCATCAAACCCAAGAACTGCGGTGTCATCGTCAGAACCGTAGCTGAAGGCAAGCGCGTAGCCGAGCTCGACGGCGAGCTGAAGATCCTGTACAAGCGATGGATGGATGCCATCACCAAGGTGCAAAAGACCCAGCAGCGCCCGCAACTCGTCTACGAAGAGACCAGCAGGGCCGTTGCCTTGCTGCGCGATTTGTTCAACCCCAGCTACGAGAATATTTTTGTCAACGACGACAACGTGTTCCATGAAGTGAAGGATTATGTGGCACTCATCGCCCCTGAAAAGGCAGGTATCGTCAAGCGCTATACCGGAAAGGTGCCCATCTTCGACAATTTCAACGTCACCAAACAGATTAAAGCCAGCTTCGGCAAGACCGTGAACTATGCCCACGGTGCTTATCTCATCATTGAGCACACCGAAGCCATGCACGTTGTGGATGTCAACAGTGGCAACAGATCAAAGAACGAAAAAGGCCAGGAAGGCACGGCTCTCGACACCAACCTCGGAGCTGCCGACGAGTTGGCGCGCCAACTCCGACTGCGTGATATGGGAGGAATCATCGTGGTCGACTTCATCGACATGAACCTGGCCGAGGACCGGCAACTGCTCTATGAGCGCATGTGCAAGAACATGCAGAAGGACCGCGCCCGCCACAACATTCTGCCACTGAGCAAATTCGGACTGATGCAGATCACCCGTCAGCGCGTGCGTCCGGCAATGGACGTCAACGTGGAAGAGACGTGTCCCACCTGCAACGGTACCGGAAAGATCAAGTCAAGCATTCTCTTCACCGACCAGCTCGAAGGAAAAATCGACCGCCTGGTCAACAAGATAGGCATCAAGAAGTTCTATCTCCACGTTCATCCCTATGTCGCTGCCTACATCAACCAGGGCATTATGAGCCTCAAACGCAAGTGGCAGATGAAATACGGATTCGGTGTGCATATCATTCCTTCTCAGAAGCTCGCCTTCCTGCAGTATGAGTTCTACGACGCAAAGGGTGAGTATCTCGACATGAAGGAAGAGATAGAAACCAAGTAACGGACGGTCCGCATCACGGACCCAACCGCACAACCCATCAAGAGGGAGTGTCAACACAGCGTTGACACTCCCTCTTTTGGTGATAGGGGGGCACTTTTTGCATGTTTTCTCTTCCGTTCGCTGAACGGATGTGGTGGTTTACTGAACAAAAAGCTATGCTTCCAACGGGATTGCGTATCTTTGCAACAGTAAAAGATCAAAGAGATTTTTAGGTTTCTATAATTATTATGGTTAAGACAATTGTATGATAAGGGAGTAACTTAGATTTTACCATTTAGATCGAACTCTAATCAGGTAACAGGAAGAAGAGGCCGGAGCAGTGATTGCCCCGGCCTCTTCGTGTATAATTGGCTTTTCAGAAAAATCTGAAGCGTCTTTCCCTTGTTTATGCCTGTGCTTCGCTGGCCTCCTTATTGACGATACGTGATCCCCAAACGGCATAGAAGAACATGTAGCACATGGCCACGAGAGGCACCACATACGACACCATATATCCTGCCTTGTCGGCGATTGCGTTCTGCACCATCGGCAGAATGCCGCCACCAACAACCATCGTCATGAAAATGCCACTGGCTGCGGCGGTGTATTTGCCTAAGCCTTCAGTAGCAAGGTTGAATGTGCAGCTCCACATCACGGAAGTGCACAGACCACAGCAGACGAGCAGGATGGCACTCAGCGGCAACTCTGTCATCTCGAAGCCGGAACCGGTGAATACCGGGATAGCTCCCGTGACGGTCTTGGGAAGTACCATGGCTGTGATGATCAGACAGACACCGATGGCATTGGTGGTACCCATCATCACACGACTGGAAACCTTGGAGCCAATCAAGCCGGCAACAAAACGACCCACAAGCATCAGCAGCCAATAGGTGCCGGCAGCGAAGCCGCCGATCGTCGCAGCGGTCGCCACATTCAGTCCTGCACCCGCCGCAGACGTGTCACTAAGGAAGAAATTAAGCGTACCGGGGATGCCCACCTCTGTACCGACATAGAGGAAAATGGCGATCACACCCAACGTGAAATGACGGAAATAGAAGGGGGAGTGCTCAAAAGTCACGCCCTCGGTGTTGTTGCTTTCGGGATCAGCAATGGGGATGAAACTGAGGATGATGAATGTAGCAGCAAAGATACCCATTGCCAGATAGAGCACGATGTTGACATCGCTGATGGCTGTGTCCTTTGTCACTGTGCCGATGAGCGCGCCAACGAGCATCGGAGTGAGCGTACCCATGAAGGAGTTGAGCGTTCCACCGATCTGCAACAGCTGATTGCCTTTCTTTCCGCCACCACCAAGTAGGTTGAGCATAGGGTTGACAACAGTGTTGAGCATGCACACCGAAATGCCAGCCACAAAGGCACCGAGTAAGTAGACATAGAAGTTGGTGGGCAGACCCATCAACAAACTATGGGTGAACAGCTGACCGGAAAGAAACTGGATGAACACGCCAGCGAAGCCAAAGGCGACAGCCACCAGTGCCGTCTTCTTATAGCCGATGCGTTGCAGCATCTTTCCGGAAGGAATGCCCATGAACAGATAAGCCAGGAAGTTCATCATGTTGCCAAGCATTCCCAGTGTGTTGGAGCCTTCGAGTGCCGGCTGGTTTTTCCATATGACACCGATAGGAGCGGCGAGATTTGTGACGAAAGCGATCATTCCGAAGAGGAAGATCATGGCCACGATGGCGATAGAACGCCCTTTCTGATTAGTCTCTTGCATTTTTCTTGTTTATGTTTTTAGTTAATATTTCTCTTATAAATACGACTGAAAGGCAGAAAATACACAAACTATTCTTCCGGCAAACGGCCGACAAGCAACATCGAAAAGCAGCGGCGATACTCTTCCACCATCTTGGCGTGCCCTGCTTTACGGTAACATTCGTGAAAAACAGGGGTGAGAGAGAACCGTGGGTAGATCTCTTCGTAATGATCAAGCAATGCAAGTTTCATCCCACGTGGATCGTTGGGATCGACATGAGCTTGCTGCAACACTTGTAAAGCAAAGGTACGGAAAAACGCCGTCACCTCCGAACGTATTCTATCTTTCATATTGCAAAGGTAAAAAATAAAACTACAAGAACCAAGAAAAAAAGGTTAATTGTAGATGATCAGACTTGTTCGCTTCCTTGTGTCCTTGGTTGCTGCTGACGCAAGATCAGGCTTTGATGAAATGGGGATGGTTTTCGTCGCCCAAACGAGGATTGAAGATGAAGCCGTCCTCTGAGAATGCGCTTAAGGCCTTTGGGTCGTTGAGTTTGTTCTGAATGACAAAGCGCGCCATTCCTCCACGGCAGCCCTTGGCATACATCGACACGATCTTGAACTGAGCACCTTGGTCAACATAGAAGTAAGGCTTCACGACTCTCACCTCTTTCTCCACGCGCTTCCAGTCAAAAAGATGCTCAAACTCCTCGGTGGCCAGATGGAGCAGTACACCGTCGTCGGCCTTGACGCGCTCAATGAGGCGGTCGGTCAACCGATCTTTCCACCACACGAAGAGTGTCTTGCCGTCTGTAGTTTGCAACTTTACCTTGCCTTCCAACCGGTAGAGACGGATGCCGTCCAAGGGACGCAAGATGCCATAAAGAAAAGAAAGAATCAACAAATGATTCTGAGCAAAACGGAAATCATCGGCAGAAAACTCGTCAGCACGGAGATGCTTGTAGGCTTGACCATAGTAGGCGAGGATAGCGGGAATACGGTTTTCATCCAACATGAACTGCTGAAAACGCTGATGATTCTCCAAGGCAATGGCAGCACTACAGTGCAAAGCCTTGGCGAGATCGGTGACTGACCATTGGGAAAGTTCCAACGCCAAGTGGCGTGCCGCGTCGTCAAAGAGGGGCGTCGTCATTGTGGGAACCCGTCCGCTGTCTGCGGATCTCATGATTTTGGCACTGGCAAGTATCAGTTGCATATTATTAGTTTGTATTTTAATATTGTAATGAAACTCCACACCCCAGAGCAACGGTATTCGAAGATCACAGGGCTGAGATTGATAGTACAAATTTATAGCTATAATGTCAGACTCCAAAACAATTTCAGCAAAATGTTTATCATTAAGCATTTAAAATACTGTAGTCTGCCAATACATAAAAAAAACTCCCTTTGTCTTGCATGAGAACAAAGGGAGGTACCTATTGAAGTTACTTGTTCTTGCTTGCCGCTACCCATACAGGTTCTTCGTTCATCACGGGCTTGTTGACTGCCATCACACCTGAAAGATTGTGCGGCACATAGGGCTCTTCAAGATAACGAATGTCATCCGCAGAGAGATGGACATCGAGCGACTTCACGGCGCCCTCGATATGATGCAGTTTGGTGGCTCCTACTATCGGCGATTCCACCTTTGTCAGCAGCCAAGCCAGTGAAATCTGTGTCATCTCCACCCCGTAGCGGTCGGCCAGATCCACCACACGCGGTCAGCAGTATGAGGAAAAAGATGGCTCTTTTCATTGTGGTACACTTTGTTTATTTGTCCGCCTCTACGCTGCGGATGCAATTGAGGGCATTGAGTGTACGCGGATAGCCGATGAAGGGGAGGTTACTGGAAATGACAGCGATGAGCAGATCCTTGTCGTTGCCTACGTGGTAGTTGCCGGCAATATGTCCTTTCAACTGCGGCTCGCAACCACCTTGGGCTGCAAGGAAACAGAACGTAATGAGCTCGCGCATCTTCAGGTCAAGCCCAGTGCGGGTGTAGTAATCGCCAAAGCAGTTGTCTGCCAGCCATTTGTTGATGTGTCGGCTGTCTTCCGGTCCCGACTTCCAGAAGTCGCGCATAGAGTCGCCGAAACAACCGACCTGTGCCTCTGTGCCAGCCTCACGACGGGTCTCCATCGTGGTGGTCTGCTGTGAAGCCAATGGCAGGGTGATGCCACGGTCAGTCAACACCTCGTTGGTAGCCGAGAGGAAGGGGCGGACGCGTCCCATGCCTAAATAGGCCGTAGCCTGATAGACGATTTCCTTCACCTCAACAGGTGTCACGCCTTTGGCGAGTGCTTCTGGCAGCAGTTCACGGTATTCGCTGAGGCCCTGACAGCCAAGGAGCGTGGCCAGATAGCAGATGTAGCGGGTACGGTCGTCGAGACGAGTCTTCACCTGTTCCACCACCTCGCCGAAAGCAAAGGCCTTGAAGCGCTGGTTGTATTCGGCGTCGGTGACGCCGAGCATTGCTGAACTGGCAGGCAGCTTGTCGTACTCTGCATCCGTGACAGGCTCCAGCCACTCGTTGGAGGCACCTTCTTCTACCTTTGTCATATAGGTGATATGCTGCATCCACGAGTCTTTAGCGGCCCCATGCCAGTGCTTGGCCTCGGCAGGGATGGCCACGACCACACCTGGGCGCAGGACGACAGGTTCCTTGCCTTCCTCGACATACCATCCGCAGCCAGCCACGCAGATGAGCACCTGCACCGACTTGTGGTGGATGTGCCAGTTGTTGCGGCAACGGGGCTCGAAGGTGACGTTCACTGGACCTCCATTCTTGGCATCGAGGGGAGCCAGATAACTATTGCCTGTGAAATACTGGGCATAAGCACTGTTCAACTCTCCTTTCGGCCATACACTGAAATCAACATTTTCTTTCATATTCTTTTGCGCATTTACAGTTGCCACTGCCAAGAGCAGTGCGATGACGGTGGTAATGATTTTCATTCTTTATTTTTGTTTCCGGTTGCAAAGTTACGAGTTTCCTGCAAATAGGCTGTTACCTCGATTAAGGCTGCTATAACCCTTATTGCGGAAATCGTGTCTACACGCTTGCGAGAATAGAATGCTTCTTCAAAAAGCTCGCTGGAATGATACCCAAAGAGTACACACCTACAGTTGCACTTCAACACCTGCCATGACTGTGGCACGCGGCATGGGGAAGCCGGCGTTGACCTCATAGTGCTGGGCAAGGAGATTCTCTCCATGGACGAAGAATTTCAAGGCACGGCTGATGCGCAAAGAAGCCGTGAGATCCCATAGCCAGAAATTCTCGGTCTTAGGGCTGTTGTCGGCTGTATGCAGACCATCGATCCATTGCAATCCGCTGTGCAGCGTGAAGCACCCCGTCTGCCAGTCAGCTCCCATGAAAAGCTTATGCTTCGGTGCAGCCGTTAGCGTGCGGCTGGTATGAAGGAAGCTGTAGTTGGCATCTAAGCGCAGATGCCGCATGGGTACGTAGAAGGCAAGGAGCTCAAAACCAGCGTTCTCCGTGCTGCCCGTGTTGACATTCAGCGGGCGGCCGTTGGTCATCTGCGTGGTAATGAGGTTCTCAGCGTTGAGATAGAACACGTTGAGTCCGTAACCTAAGTGCCCATCCAACAGACGTTGGCGCAGTGAGAGCTCATAGTTCCACAGGCGTTCCGGCGCAAGGTCGGCATTGGCGGGGCGGAACATGTAGAGTTCACGCAGCGTAGGGTTGCGGAAGCCTTTGCCCACAATGGCTTTCAGCTCCATGTTGTGAGGTAGACGGGCAGTGAGCCCTCCTTGAGGCACCCACTCCGATCCTGACACGCTGTGGTGGTCAAGACGTAGGGCCACGTCGGCGGTAAGCCACGACAGCAGTTCCTGGCGAATGTCGGCATAGCCCGCTACCTCATTGACGGTGCGGTTGACAAGATCCGTGCTACTGCCGTCTGCCATCGCCTTCTGCCAGGCATGTCCACCGAAGTGCTGATAGTCAAAGCCCAGCGTCACGCGAGTAGTGGAGAAAGGAGCAAAGCTCTCATAGGCAGAGACGCCTCCCATGCGATCATTGTGCATGTAGTAGGCGGTCTGTGCAGGACGCGTAGCAACATGTCCGTCGTTGATATGATGATGTCCCCAGTTGTAGAACGCACGCACAGCACCCGATACGCGACCGTAGTCGTTGGTGAGCGATAGCGCTGTCATGCCACGGGTGATGAGCATGTCGTTGTCGATGAGCGGTGCCGAAACGGGTCCCGGGTTGGACGACTCCTGATAAGCGATGTTCGCGGTGCCGTTGATCTGCCAATAGCGCGAGAGGTCGTAGCCGAGTTTGAGGAAACCACTTGTCTGACTGAAAGCAGAGTTAGGACGATGACCGTCGGTGCGCTCATAGTTCAGTGCGGCAATGGACGAGAAACGGCCTTGGCGCAGACGGTTGGTGGCGGTGCCGATGAATGTGCCGTAGCCGCCTCCCTGTAGGTTGATGTCGGTCTGCATGCCGTCCGCTTCCATCCTGCGTGTCACGATGTTCACCACTCCGCCCATGGCATTGCTGCCATAGATTGTCGAGACGGGACCGCCCACGACCTCCACGCGGTCGGCCATCATCGTTTGATAGGTATCGGCGAGTGGATGCCCATAGAGCCCGGCATACTGGGGTAGGCCGTCGATGAGCACGAGCAGATCAGCCGAGCCACCGACACCTCTCATCTTGATGGTTCCTGCTGCACCTGTGCTCAGACCATAACCGAGGAGGCCGCGAGTAGTGACGAAGAGTCCCGGCACTTGCTGACTCAACGTAGGGAGCACTGATGGCTGATAGGATGCTGTGAGCTGGGAACGGCCAATAACCGACACGTCGAGAGGCAGATGTCGGATGTCGGAGCGATAGCGCGTACCGGTGACCACCACATCGCTCAGACGCACTGAGTCTGTTTGGGCAAAGGACGTGCTGACCGCACCAAGTAGTGCGGTCGCCAAGAGTATGTGTTTCATAAAAGAAGATGGTAGATTAATGACTCTTGAAAGAGAATAAGAGTTAAATTGATCTATTTGTCGATGTTGACAATCGTGTATTTCTTCGAGCCCAGACCTATCTTTTCCGCCCAGTCGATAGTGTGAGTGCCGTGCTGCTTGTCGATGCGCTTAAGCAAGTCGGTAGGATCGTTCTTCGCCGTCACTTTCTGATTGTTGATGATGTCGACGCAAGCCTGGTCGAGAGCCACGGGGTCGGTGCTGGCGAGGATGCCATAATCTTCCAACTTCACGGGAGCAGGATGGTCGACACAATCGCAATCAATGCTCATATTGTTCATCACGCTGATATAGATGATACCATTCTCCTTCTGAAAATAGTTTACCACGGCCTGAGCGGCAGCAGCCATGCTCTCCAAGAAACCGTCCTGGTCGCCGATGTACTTCGGTGTCCACACCGAGTCCATATTGAGTTTGTTCATCTTACCAGCCGAATGGATGTAAGCCTTTCCGTTGGATGAGGCACAGCCGATAGAGAGGTTCTTAATTGCCCCACCGTAGCCACCCATGGGATGACCTTTGAAGTGGTTGAGACAGATCATGAAGTCGTAGTTGGCAAGATGTCCGCCTACGATGTCGTAGTTCAGATGGGTATGGTCGCGCACGGGAATGCGTATCTCATCGTATTCGTCCATGATGTCGACGGGGAAATACTTTGTAAATCCGTGGCGGTCAATGACCTTCCAATGATTGGCAGAGTTGTTGCGCACGTCGTTAGGATCGCCGCCATAGGCGGTGTTGTTTTCTACGATGGTACCGTCAACGTCATAGACGAGATCCTTGATGAGCTCCGGTTTGAGATAGTTGGGATTGCTGCCCTCGCCGGTACTTATTTTCACGGCCACACGTCCCTTGGCTTTCACGCCTAATGCCTTGTAGATACGGACGAGTGAGGCGGGAGAGATCTCGCGTGTCAGATAAACCTTGGACTGAGCCCAGGCCGTTGTGCCCATAACAAGCAGTGCGGCTACCGCAAGGTTGCGGAGAAAGAAATGCTTCATAATCAAAAACTGTTATAGTTGTTACATATTGCAAAGATAGTTTTTTTCTCGCAATACAGGTTTATACAGAATATCTTTTTTCTTACCTTTTTCTGTTTTTCTCTCGTGTGTAACCCAACCTCAAAATAGGGGGCTATTGGACGGTGTTGATATGAAAGGCGTATCTTTATTTTAATGTTTCGCCGTATGCTTTACCCATCTTCACGCAGTCGCCGATGATGTCGCCGGTGCGCAGATACTTATAGGTAGGCATTTCGAAGAGTACTGGCTTCAGCTTTGAATAGTCGGGCTTGCCCTTCTCGTCAAGTTTGTCCTCATCGACGTAGGTATTGAGGATGTTGCAAATGTAGTTTTTGAAGCCGTCTATCTCATAGGTATCCACGACCTCACACTCCATCACCAGCGGTGACTGCTCGATAACGGGCATGCCTGCCTCGCCAACATGATAGGGGAAGATGTCCGACTTGTCCACTTTTGCCCCGCTGACCGTTCCTGTGTAGTCGGCTGCGGCAACGAATGTCTCGTCGATGATATTGACAGATAACTTGTGCTGCTCATCAATTGCTTTCACACTGTGGTGTGACGAGTGGACACTTAACAGTATTTTCGAGTGACTGACAATGCCGATGTGTGCTATGAGCAGCCAGTTTACCTTCCCATCTTCCCCGACAGTTCCTACTACTGTGGCTGGCGTAGGATAGAGTGCCAGTTTCTTTCCAATATTCTGTTTCATATTGATGCTATTTCATGATTTTCTTTCCGTCCTTGATGACGATGCCTTTGTGGCCGGCAGAGGCAGGTGTACCGTTCAGCGTGTATGCACGCGAATCAGTACCTGCGGTGTTCCGGCTCTCGTTGCTTATATTGCTGATACCTGTCGCATCTGATGTGAGCGAGAGGGTGACGGTGATGTTGCTCTCTCCTGCTTTCAGGAATGTGCGTAACTGGCTTTCCGACAAACCGTCTATCTTGCCCAGGCGGGTGTAACTCCATGAGTTTGAACCATAGAAAAGGCAGATGTTGCTGCCGTTATAGAGAACGACATCTCCCGGCTGTGCCGTCATCTGCTGGTTGCTCGTAGGAAGCGAGAAACCAAGCGGTCCCCATATCTCGAAGCCGCCACTGGAGTTAAGCGTAACTGTGACAGCACCGTTCTGTAGCCGTTCCACGAGTTCCTGCGTTGCCGCATTATTGGCAAGAGTTATGCTCTGAGTCTGTCCTGCGATGGTAATATACATAGTCATATCGTTTTCTGTCTGCAATGTCTCCGCCTGCATCCCGCCGTCGGACGAGCAACAGACGAAGAACATGGTCATAATTATCAGCAGATATTTTCTCATACACGATTATTTTAGATTCTCACGGAAAAATCGTTCGATCTTGTCGTAGGGGATGACACCTGCCACATCGTCGTAAAGGTCAACGTGCGATGCTCCGGGGATGATGTAGAGTTCCTTGTTTCCTACCTTGGCACTCTGCCCCTCGACATGCTTGCCCGTCATCTTCTCGAAGGCATACTCGGAGAAATAGCGTGAGTGAGCCTTCTCGCCGTGGATGAGCAACACGGGACTCTCAATCTCTGCGGCAAAGGCCAGCAGCGGCTGATTGAGGAATGACTGACATCCTGTGACATTCCAGCCGTCGGTAGAGTTGCCTGAGCGCTCATGGTAGCCGCGCTTCGTCTTGTAATAGGCATGGTAGTCCTTCACAAACCGGGGAGCATCCTCTGGCAGCGGGTCGATGACGCCGCCTGCACGCTTGTATGTCCCTGTCTTGTAGTCTTCCGTGCGCTGCCGGGCCATGGCCTTGCGCTTCTCCATGCGTTGTTGCGGGGTGTCTTCGCTCTGGAAGTAGCCCTCGATGTTCACCTTGCTCATGTCGTACATCGTGCTGGCGACGGTTGCCTTGATGCGCGGGTCGATGGCAGCGGCATTGACGGCCATACCTCCAAAGCCGCAAATGCCGATGATACCGATGCGCTCAGCATCTACATTCTCCTGCACAGAGAGAAAATCGACGGCAGCGAGGAAGTCCTCGGTGTTGATGTCGGGCGAAGCCATGCGCCGCGGTTCGCCGCCACTCTCTCCTGTGAACGAGGGGTCGAAAGCAATGGTGAGGAATCCACGCTCTGCCAAATGTTGGGCATAGAGACCGCTCGACTGTTCTTTCACGGCTCCAAAAGGTCCACTAACGGCAATGGCTGCCAGTCGGCCCTTAGCGTTCTTGGGTGTGTACATGTCGGCAACGAGTTCGATGCCGTAACGATTGTGGAAGGAGACCTTCTTATGGTCGACCTTCTCACTCTTGGGGAAAACCTTGTCCCACTCTTGTGTCATCTTCAACTGTGTCATCTTTTTTGTACTTTGTGCCCCAGCAGCTACAAATGTCATCAGAAATGCCAAGGCTGTGATTATTCTTCTCATCTGTTGTTATCTTTGTTTCCGGTTGCAAAGTTACGAGTTTCCTGTCAACAGGCTATTACCCCGATTAAGGCTGCTATAACCCTTTTTGCTGAAATTGCAGCTTCCCTCTTGCGTGAATAGAAAAATTCAACTAATTTTGTACGAAGAAACATAAAGACAGATAAATATGAGCGACACAACGATTATCCCCATCGACAGTATCGATGCATATAATAAGATGTATGGCTTCGAGACCCTGCATCCCTTAGTGAGCGTGGTAGACTTGGCGGAAGCTACGAAGATACCCAACCACGTCACTTTCCGCTATGGTGTCTATGCGCTGTGGCTGAAAGACGGCATACAGTGTGCGCTACACTACGGGCGCCAGCAATACGACTATCAGGACGGTACCATCGTAAGCTTCGCGCCGGGGCAGATGGTGCGCGTGGATATGACAGAGGAACAGCTCCATACGCCGTCGCACACCTTAGGCCTGCTCTTCCATCCTGATCTTCTCTTTGGAACACCCTTGGGGAAGGCTATCGGTGGCTATCACTTCTTCGACTACGCCTCGGCTGAGTCGCTCCATCTCAGCGAGCGCGAGCGGCGGATGTACACCGACACGCTCAACACCATCCGCTTTGAGATGGAGCAGCCCGTGGACAAACACTCACAGACCATTCTCACCGACCGCATCAAGCTCATCCTCGACTACTGCCAGCGCTTCTACGACCGGCAGTTCATCATCCGGCACAAGGAGAACTCCGATATTCTCTCTGCCTTTGAGCGCAACATCAAGGATTATTTCGAGCAGGGCTTAGCCGTGCGCGGCGGACTGCCCTCAGTGGCTTACTTCGCTGATAAAGCTTGTCTGTCACCGGGCTACTTTGGCGACCTCATTCGTAAGGAGACGGGAATGACGGCACAGTACTATATTCAACAGCACATTCTCGCGCTTAGCAAGCAACTGCTCCTCGACCCCTCGCAGAGCATCTCGCAGATTTCCGACCGCCTCGGCTTCCAGTATCCCCAGCACTTCTCACGCTTCTTCAAAAAGCTTGCGGGAATGACACCAAAAGAATATAGAGAGAAGTAAAATAAGAAGGGAAGTATTCATTAAAAGGCACCACTAATGACCATTATTGTTTACGAAATGTACACAGAGTCAACCAAAATAAGGTTTAAGAACAAACAGTCAACATTACTCATAACAATATATGAACATGTAATCGCGTAGATATATGATAGCAATAATCCCAAATATGTGCCTACAGCGAACATGTCTCTTAGTGATGCGGTTGATAGCCAGTAAATATAATCTTTATATCTATAAAATAGTACAATAGAAAAGGTGATGGAAACGGACAACAAATGACTGTTCGACGACCCTGACTCTTCCGCAGGCAAGATCACTCAATGATCTTGAACTCGTAACCTTGATCCTTGAGCCATTGCAGTGATAAAGGCAAAGCGATCTTCAGCTTGTCAATACTCTTCAGCGAGTCGTGAAAGGTGATGATGGAACCATTGCGTGCATAGCGCTTCACGTTGTTAATAACATCCTGAGCCGTCAGCCATTTGGAATAGTCTCTGGTAACCAAGTCCCACATCACAATCTTGTATTTCCTTTGCAGCCACCAGTATTCTGAATGACGCATCCATCCGTGCGGCGGACGGAAGAGATGTGACTTGATCAGTTCGTTGGCCTGTGCCGTGTTGATGGCATAGGTGATCGTCCAGTGCTTGAAGGCTCCAATATGATTAAACGTGTGGTTGCCAACCTGGTGGCCTTCTTCGACAATGCGGTTGTAGAGGTCGTGATTTCGCAAAACGTTCTCACCGACCATAAAGAAAGTAGCCTTGGCACCAAACTTTCGTAAGGTGTCAAGGATAAATGGTGTCGACTCCGGTATCGGACCGTCGTCGAACGTGAGATATACAGCCCGCTCGCTCTGATCCATTCGCCACAGGGCGTTTGGATAGAGCCAGCGGAGCCATTTAGCGGGTTGTTCTATAAACATGGCGAGGTTACTGTCCTAATTGCTGACCGCCTTTGCCTACATACATGCGATAGTAGGCGTCGATTTGGCTGTTTTGCTTCTTGGCCAGAACAGGGTCAACCAGTTCGGTGATCTTAGTCATCTCTGTCATAATCGACAGCTGCATCAGGCAGTCACGCTGAGAGCCTTGGAACTGAATGCCTTCCTCACTCAGATAGTACTGCTCGTATTGGCTGGCATTCTTCCATACTTGGTTGATAACTTCCAACGCCTTCTTCTTCTGTCCCAACAGGGCGTAAGCATGGGCAATGTCATTGCCGCCGCTCATGTAGTTCATCGGAATGTTGTAGGTCGGGAGCTCTTTCTCAGCCTTCTGCAACACTTTCAGCGCCTTGGCCTTCTGTCCCTCGGCGATAAGGTGAAGGGCAAGCTGACCGAAGAGACGGCGATGAGTGTAACACATGCGCATGACGGTCTCGTCGATATACAGCCCAGGTTTGCTCAGACCACCATAGCGGTAGCGGAACATCAGGTTGTTGTAGACCTTCTGCGTGTCGTAGTTCTTAGCGCCCGAAGCGTTGGTGGTGAACGGCGAGATGCGGTTGGCAAGACCTTCCTGAATGAAGTTATCACCGAGATTCATATAGTTTTCCTGACCCACCGTCAAGGCGACATAGATAGGCCGCGTCCAGTTGCAGTGCGCAATTATCTCCAGCATCATCAAGTCGTTCTTGTAAAGAGCGTTCTTGCCTTTGAGCGAGATGACCATACGGTCGGGAATTGTGTCGCTGGCCATCATCATGCCACTGTGTTTAACAGCGTTCTTGTCGATGGTAACGTAGAGCGTATCGGTCGGTATGACATGCATGTCTGCGTCTTTAGAGCGTACCCAGTACTTCATCACGTTGGCCAGTTCGAATGGATTGTCACCGAACTGAGCCTTAGCGGCCATCGGATTCTTCTTGTAGAAGTCAAGAACCTGTGACTTCAGACTTGGGTTAACTTCGACATATTCGTTGGTTCCCGAACAGTAGTCGAGACGCGGCCAGGTGATAGGCACGGATGGAGAGCCATAAGCCGGACGCTTCATCTGGTCGATATACCAGTCGGTTTGCAGATAGCTGAGGTTGCAGACACGTGCATCAGTACGAACTCCCTCTGTCTCCTGGTTGTACCAGAGTGGGAAGGTGTCGTTGTCACCGTTGGTAAAGATGATCGGGTTGCCCTTGTCCTGGAGCGTCATCAGATAGTTGCGGCCGAAGTCACGGCAGGTGTAACGGCCTGAACGGTCGTGGTCATCCCACGTCTGGCTGACCATCTGAATCGGTACGAGCAAGCACACGAGGCTGAGGGCTCCGATAGCGATCGGGCTTTCGACCTTGAGATATTTCTTCATCAGGTCGACCAAGGCGGCCACGCCCATACCACACCAGATGGCGAAGGCATAGAACGAACCGGCGTAAGCATAGTCACGCTCACGTGGCTGTACCGGCGTCTGATTGAGGTAGACAACGATGGCAAGGCCTGTCATGAAGAACAGGAAGCAGACTACCCAGAACTGACGGATGCCGCGACGACCACGGAATGCCTGCCAGAAAAGTCCAATGAGACCCAACAGCAAGGGCAGGCAATAGAAGACGTTGTGACCTTTGTTCATCTTCAGATCGTCAGGCAGTTTGCTCTGATCACCTAGGCGGGCGTTGTCGAGGAAAGAGATACCCGTGATCCAGTTGCCGTGCTCAGGCTCGCCATTGCCCTGAATGTCGTTTTGGCGACCTGCAAAGTTCCACATGAAGTAGCGCCAGTACATGAAGTTGCACTGGTAGGACAGGAAGAACTTGATATTGTCGATCTGTGATGGCATCTTCACGGTCATCTGCTCACCGCAACGGTCATAGGGAACTTCAGTACCATCTACGCCACCCATCCAGCTCTCGTAGTCCTGGGCATGGTTGCTGTCCCACATACGGGGGAAGAGCATGTTCTGCGCATAGATATAGTTGTTGCGGTGAGAGACGATGAAGTAAGAGTCCTTCTCATCCTTGGAAGCCTTTTCCTTGCGGCTGTAGATAGGAGCGCCCTCGGTCATCTTAGGCTTGCACATGTCGCCATCCTGCTCCAAAGCGACCTGCGAAGTGTAAGCCTGGCCATAGAGTAGGGGATAGCTGCCATACTGATCACGGCTGAGATAAGAGCCCAACGTGAAGATATCCTCCGGAGAGTTCTGGTCCATCGGCGGGTTGGCAACCGAGCGGATGACGATGAGCGCATAGCTGGAATAGCCAATCATCAGCATCAGCATACACAGCAGCACGGTATTTTTCAGATGTGAACTGACGAGATATACCGGTTTCTTTTCCACAATCTTCTTGCGGTTGAACAGCCACCATACGATCGCGAGGATGACGATGCCGCAGACAACGGCGCGCCAGCCGTAGCCGATGAACGGAATACCGATCAGCGCGAAAGCCAAGAGGGTAGAGATGTTCTCCAATTTTTTGTTGCGTCCGACATAGCTTTCATAGATGGCCCAAAGCGTGGAAGCCACCAGCAAAGCAATGTAGATGACCAGTCCCGTGTTGAAAGGCAGGCCTAACACATTGACGAAAAGCAGCTCAAACCAGCCGCCCACAGTGACAATGCCTGGGATGACGCCATAGAGCACGGCGGCCACCAGCACAAAAGATACCAAGAGGGCAATCAGAGAACCCTTCAGCTCGATGTTGGGGAAGCGACGATAGCAGTAAACCAGCACGATGGCAGGCAGACACAGCAAGTTGAGCAGGTGCACACCGATGCTGAGTCCTGTCATATAGAAAATGAGTACCAGCCAACGGTCGGAATGGGGCTCGTCGGCATGGTCTTCCCATTTCAGTATCAGCCAAAACACGATGGCAGTGAACGCAGAAGAGTAGGCATAGACCTCACCTTCCACGGCAGAGAACCAGAAGGTGTCACTCCATGTGTAGATCAAGGCACCCACGACGCCACTGGCTTCTATGGCAATGGTCTTGCCCAAGGTCAGCGATGCCCAGTCCTTAACAATCAGTTTGCGTGTCAGGTGTGTGATCGTCCAGAACAGAAACAAGATTGTGGTGGCTGAGAGCAGGGCGCTCATCGTGTTCACCATGCGTGCTACCTGACTGGGATCACTGGCAAAATGACTGAAGAGATTGGCCGTGAGCATGAAGAACGGTGCCCCGGGCGGGTGACCGATTTCAAGTTTATAGCCTGTGGTAATAAACTCTGGACAGTCCCAAAAAGAGGCTGTCGGCTCGATGGTGGAGCAATAGGTAAAGGCCGCAATGGCAAACACAAGCCATCCCAGCACATTGTCCACTAATCTGTACTGCTTCATTATTTTATTAACCTATAATTGTGTTATTGCAATAAAAACTTTGCAAAGATAGCAAAAAGCAAGGAGAATAGACGATCTTTCAGAACTTTATTTAATATTTTTATCTTAAGAATGAGAGAAAACTAATTTCATGGTATCTGTCTCTGATGTTTTATGATGTTCTTACCAATGTTTTGATGAAGCAAAGCCAAGAGGCCTTGGGAACAAAGCCGTGTGATATTGGGAACGAGGTCGTGTGATATTAGGAACGAAGCTATGTTATATTGGGGACGAAGCTGTGTTATATTGGGAACGAAGCTACGTTATGTTGGGGACGAAGCTATGTTATGTTGGGGACGAAGCTATGTGTTCGAGGGCTCGAAGCTATGTTATCTATGTTGTAATGCTATAGCAAAAGATCCTTCGTTAAGCAGAGAATGATTGAAACCTACGTAGCGAAGTACCTTTTGTGAGATAGAAAAATCCAAGCAGATTTTCTTTTGACTTTACCTATATTACCATCGAATGATCATGTTTTTTCCTTTTTGAGGCTTAGAAAACAGTTTTGCGTATAATGGCTGTTATGATAAATAAGTATGATTTGCCCATGATCATCTTCCCAAACTCACGTTGGGGTGAAGATCTGTTCCCCATCTTTTATGGGTATAAAAAAGCCCTTCATTCTCACGAACAAAGGGCTCAATAAAAGAAATTAAAAAATAAATCGTATTATTATTGTAAGAGAGATTCTATTTATGAAAATAAGATGTATTTAGACTGACTTTAGTATCTTGAGAACTATGGTCTTCTATTACTGGAGCAACTCTTGGATCTCGCTCAGTGGGCGTTTCTCCTGAGTGCCGTCAGGCATGGTAACCATGAAGTAGTTGTACTTCGACTTACCGTTGTTGTATTCTACCACAGCGACACCACCGTTGCGGAGCTGCAATGTGAAGTAGCCTTGACGCTTGCCATTGACATAGTTGCCATGGAGCTTCTCCTTGCCGTTGACATAGTATGTAGTGACCTCGCCGTTGAGGACGGTGTTCTTGTCATTACCGAGATCGATGAAGCTGTATCCACCCTCGGCCTTGAGGTTCCCGTTCATATAGAAGTCCTGGAAGACATCTTCCTTGTTGAGTCCTTTACCATCCTGCTTGAGCAGACGATAGTAAGCAGCCTGACCACGATCCTGTACGTTCTGCTGATTTGCAGCGTAGTAGATAGTGTCTGCAACGACAGTTGCACTCTCGCTCACATGCTTACGAGCTGAAGCACTCAGAACTGCGAGAAGCATCATTGATAAGATCATCAACTTTTTCATATCGGTTTCCTTTCTTAGTTTTACTTTTTCTTTTTGACACTGCAAAGGTATGCATTTTATATTGAATCTCCAAATTCCTTTAACACAATTTTATCATTATTTTTAGCCCAAATTTTGATTATAATTTAAAAGAGACTTTTGTTTTTATTCTGAAAGAATTTCGAGTCAAAACAAGCAAAGTGTAAGTTTGGGTATCTGTCATGCAATATTTAGTTGGCTCAAACATGACATTATGTAAGTGTTCGCACACAATTTTCAGTTTACAGATAAGACTCTTGCACATTTAACTACAATATAAAAAGCCATATTTGTAAGTAACATTTACCACATAAGCAAATTGACATATATCAAGAATCAAAGCTTACGATTCGAAAGTTCAGATACAGAAAAACGTTGTTTTTTGATAGATTATGAGTCAAAAAACAATGTTTCAATTTCAATTTATCAAGGTGTCTATCTTCTGAGAGTACGTTCAGATCTAATAGAACAGGTATTCAATCAACCAACCCAAACATTGCTACGATGCAAGCTATAAGAGGAAATGGTATAAACTATACTATATATATAATGTGTATAGCCCATATATATAATAAGTATAGCCTATATATAATGTGTATATGTCAGTTATCCTTTGTCACTTTATTGAAATCTGAATCCCCGTATCAACCGTGTGGGGACGGGTCTGCCAGCTTTCAGGGCTGGTTGCAAAGGAGGCATACCTCTCACAACGGACACGGCCCAACGGTCTGCGGAAGGTGAGACAGGGTTGACAACCGTCAAATCAGTCGGGCGGCCGTCACTGTCGACAACATAAGAAACGAGCACCGTGCCGGTACCTTGGTAGCTTGAGATGGTCTGAGCTGCCATATAGCGTTTGGCTAAATCATGGTCTTTTTCTGTCGGCAGTTGATCGGGATCATAGCAGAGCGTGTCTTTCACAAGGCTCAGTGGCAGAGAGGCATAAACAGTTTGATGGGCAATTGCCGGTTTCAGAAGGTTGCGGTATTGCTTGGTCAATACTGATTTGGCATAGTCATAGCGCATCTTCAACTCTGAAGTATAGCCGCCATTGTCAAAACCATATCTGACGCGCATACCTACAAGAGAGTCTTCCGGCCACACAGCCAACACCTCCACGGATTGCAAACGATTGTATTCATTGTCGTCGAGCACGCTTGTCAGCAATGTGACCAAAGGGCTTTCGGCCGAAGATTGCAGTTGATAGGTCTTCATCAAATCACCGAGTTGCAGGATCTTCTGGGTATGGAGATCATAGACGCAGATAAAATGGTCATCCGCAACTTGCTGTGAACTCAGTGACTGCGGCGCCACTTTACGATCAAGTTGATAGACGATATATTTGCCGGGACTATAGCTTTTGATCGTTGCCGAAGCGGTGACATAGCAGAAGTGACGGTCATCGGGCAGACTGTCGAGCTTTCCTGAGACCGGTGTGCCATAGCGCGCGAGGAAGTCGTGCACTGATTTGTCATAGTCCACGCCATCGGACATCAATACCGTAGAGGCAATCTGCTGCTGCAGGGCACCGACCTGTGTAGAGTCTATTACCACGGGCCACTCTATATCCAAGTCCACGACATTGAAGTCTGTACCTTGACGCATGAGCGTGTGACTCTTGTCATATCTGACGATATAGGCATAGCTGCGGGGCAAGTCAACCACCTGAGCATACAAAGAGATGCAGGGAAACAGCATCAAGAGACAAAGTCCGAAGCATAATAATATGGTCTTTTTCATGCGAAAAGCTTTCTATCATTTGTCCAAAATGTAGAGATATGCGTCTTGACGCACCTATCTCAATCTTCAAAAGAAGCCTCACTCCTCTGTTGTAGAGGCGTCTGGTCGCGTCGGCTGTTGGATATCGGTTTAGCCTTCAGCCTACCGACACTCTCCTCCTTGGTGACGTATTTCTTCCAATAGGTGATAAGCAGTGTCGTCAACGGCAAGGCAACGATCAATCCGATGAATCCCAGAATAGCACCCCACACAGAGAGCGAGAGCAGAAGAATGGCCGGGTTGAGTCCCATCGCCTTGCCCATGATGTGCGGCGTGACGATCATGTCAGTGATCACCTGTACCAAAGCAAAGAGACCTACCGCCAATCCGAAGACCACCCAAAAGTTCTGACCAGTGTCGGCAGCCTTGAGCATGGCCAGGAAAGCCGTCGGGATGAGGGCGAAAGTATGGAGATAAGGCACCAGGTCAAGTACTCCGATAAGAATGCCCAAGCCTATTGCCATGGGGAAATTCATGATCGTAAAACCAATGCAAAACATGATGCCCATGCAAAGAGCCACGAGGCCTTGACCGCGGATGTAGTTGTTCAACTCCCGTTCCACGTCTCCGGCAAGCTCATGCCAGAAAGGACGGTTCTTCACGGGGAAGATACGGATCCAGTTGTTGGTAAGGAACTCGTAGTCCATCAGAATGAAGAACATATATAATAAGGTGATCAGCGATGCCACGATGCTCATCACGATGCTCGCCGTCTGACTTACTACCGAGAACAGCTTTGGGGCTACATTCTTCAGGATATTGGTAAAGTCGGGGCTCTTAAAGAAGTGTTCTACCGTGTGCTGGTTATGGATGAGCCAGTTGGAAATCCATCCGCTGATGTTGTTGGTGTGTGCAGCTCCATGCACCCAATGGGTGAGGATGACATACAACCGCTGGAACTGTTCGATCATTGGCGGAATGATGAAATAGAGCATACCGCCGATGACGGCAAAGACCACGATCATGGTGATGATAATCGACAGGGCACGCACCCGCACATGAAGTTTGTTCTCCACAAACTTCACCATCGGATAGAGCAGATAGGCGAAGAGCCACGCGATGAAGAAAGGCAGCAGCACACTGCTCAGATAGTCCACTAACAGAAACACTACCAAGACAATGCTACCAACTCCTACCCAACGTATGAAACGATCAAATGTGATTTCCTTTGGCATAATACGATAATTGACTAATGAATTCATTGCGCACGGTTGCCCATGCGCTATTTTTCGAAGAGATTGCGGCTTTGTGCGTTACGCTTGTCGTCCAGGAGTGCTTTCTGGAAACAATCGCGGCACAAGGGTTCATACTCCTGCTTCTCACCGAGCATCACCTGTTCCTTGTCATTGACAAGCCTGTGGCTGGCATAAGCCAGCGATCCACACTTGACACAAATGGCGTGTACTTTGGTCACCTCGTCGGCCACCGCCATCAGCGAAGGCATAGGGCAGAAAGGGTTACCAAGGAAGTCCATGTCCAGTCCGGCAATGATGACGCGTACGCCCTGATTGGCGAGTTTATTGCACACAGTGACAAGATGGTTGTCAAAAAACTGTGCTTCGTCAATACCGACGACGTCACATCCTCCCGAGAGTTTCAGTATCTCATCGGACTGATGCACGGGTATGGACCGTAAAGCGGTATGGTCGTGACTCACCACATCGCGGGGCGAATAACGCACGTCCATCGTCGGCTTGAAGATCGCAACGTGCTGCTTGGCAAAGCGGGCACGGCGCAGACGGCGTATCAGCTCTTCTGTCTTACCGGAGAACATGCTGCCACAAACCACCTCGATGCGGCCGGGACGGCGGCTCTCCCCTATCAGATTCTCTGTCATCTATTCTTTTTCTTTTTATTTGCAAAGATAATAAGAAAAGACGAATAGACATCATTTGTATATCTACATTTCTGCTTACCAAAGAAAAAAGCAAATAAAATTTGGGCGTAGCGATTATTTTGCTTATATTTGCAAATGATTATGGGTACATTGTATATCATCCCCACTCCAGTGGGAAACATGGAAGACATCACACTGCGTGCCTTGAGGATTCTTAAAGAGGCTGATCTGGTGTTGGCTGAGGACACACGAACCTCAGGCAACCTCCTTCGCCACTATGAGATCAACAATCATCTCATGGCACACCACAAGTTCAATGAGCACGGGACAACGTCGGGCATCATCGAACGACTCAAGGCCGGACAGAACATCGCGCTCATCAGTGACGCAGGCACGCCGGGCATCAGCGACCCGGGATTCTTCCTTGCCCGTGAGGCAGCACGCAACGACATCGAGGTGATCACATTGCCCGGTGCCACAGCCTGCATCCCTGCCATTGTGTCGTCGGGGCTGCCCTGCGACCGTTTCTGCTTCGAGGGCTTCCTGCCACAAAAGAAAGGACGGCAGACGAGACTGGAGAGTTTGAAGGACGAGACACGTACCATGGTCTTCTATGAGTCGCCCTATAGATTGCTGAAGACGCTCAAGCAGTTTGCCGAGGTATTCGGCGCAGACAGGCAGGTCAGCGTGGCCAGGGAGATCTCTAAGATACATGAAGAACACGTCAGGGGCACTCTCGAAGAGGTTATCGCTCATTTCGAGGAAACAGAACCGCGAGGCGAGATCGTCATCGTGCTCGCAGGCAAAGACACTAAAAAGCATCAGGTATGACATTACGCTTGCTCCATACTTCTTTCTTGTGCGTGTTTCTCACATGCATAGCGCTTCTTGTAACTGGTTGCAAGGGAAAGAAGCAAGCACCCGTCATGCTCCAAAATATACAAGCCTCTGATTCCCTCAATAAGATCATCGCCCAACGCGACAACGAGATCAACGACATGATGGCGACACTGAACCAGATTGAGGATGGCTTCGAGGTCATCAACATAGCCGAGAACCGTGTCAATGTGGCTCAGACCGGCGAGGGAGATGCTACGGATAAAGCCAAGGAGATCGCCAAGAACATAAAGGTCATCACTGACAAGATGCAAGAGAACCGCGCTCTTATCAGCAAACTGCAAAAACAACTCAGGCAGAGCAGCTTCAAAAGTCAGGAGTTCAAACGCACCATCGAGGGGCTGATGAGACGCATGAGCGAGAAAGATCAGCAACTCCAAGAACTGAGAGCTGAGCTCGACGCCAAGGATATCCATATCTCGGAACTTGACGAGACCATTGACAATCTCAACAACAACATCACTGACCTGCAGAACGAGAGTGAGCAGAAAACACAGACTATCAACAGCCAGGACATGCAGCTCAACACGGCATGGTATGTCTTTGGAACAAAGAGTGAGCTGAAAGAGCAGAATATTCTTGTCGGTGGAAAGGTGCTGCAGGCGTCTTTCAACCACAACTACTTCATGAAGATCGACATCAGAGTGGAGAAGGACATCAAGCTCTACTCCAAATATGCCAAGATCCTCACCACACATCCGGCAAGCAGCTATACGCTTCAGCGTGACAACTTCAACCAATACGTCCTGCACATCACCAATCCACAGTTGTTCTGGAGTACGAGCAAGTATCTGGTGATACTGGTCAAATAGACATGATATCATAAAGAATGATGACCGACGAAGACTATATGCGACTGGCATTGAGCGAGGCTCAGGCAGCCTTCGACGAGGGAGAGATCCCCGTGGGCGCTGTCGTAGTGAACAAGGGGCGCGTCATTGCGCGGGCACACAACCAGACAGAGGCGCTCCACGACGTCACTGCTCATGCCGAAATGCTGGCTATCACCTCTGCTGCCAATCTCTTGGGAGGCAAATATCTGACCGACTGCACGCTCTATGTCACCGTGGAGCCGTGTACGATGTGCGCCGGTGCGCTCGGATGGGCGCAGGTGGCGCGTGTCGTCTATGGCGCTTCTGATCCCAAACGGGGCTATACCTGCTATGCGCCACACGCCTTGCACCCTAAGGCATCCACCACTTCCGGTGTACTCGAAAAGGAGTGCTCCACGCTGATGCAGGAATTCTTTCGTCAAAGAAGATAAACAGCGACCATGGCTACTCACAACGATGTCGGCAAGTGGGGCGAAGAATATGCCGCCCAATATCTCAAAGGCAAGGACTATCTCATCCTTGATCGCGATTGGAGACCGGGAAAAGGACTGGTCGATCTCGACATTGTATGTCTCACTCCAGACCGCCGGACTGTAGCCTTCGTGGAGGTGAAGACAAGAAGCAAAGAAGAAATCACCAACCCGGAAGATGCTGTCGATATCCGTAAAATGAGAAACCTTGGGCGAGCTGCCGACACGTATGTCAAAATCAGAGACATTGTGGAGGAACTGCGCTTCGACATCATAACCATCATCGGTGAGGAGAATGATCCTCATCCACAATTAGAACATATACAAGATGCTTTCAATCCGCTCCTTATTTAAAAATAAAAACAATAGCACGAATGTCTTCCGGATCACCCGTGTGGAAGAGACCGACAGCACCAATGCCTATATTCGTCGCATGCTCTCAACCCCTCAGCAGGGTGAGGCAACCCCTGCAGCCGACCAAGCCCGCTATTGGGTCGTCACCACAGAATTCCAGTCTTCCGGACGCGGACAAGGGACTAATACGTGGGAAAGCGAGAGAGGCAAGAACCTGCTCTTCTCGATTCTCTTCCACCCGGTTTGGATTCCTGTCACCAGCCAGTTCATTCTCTCTGAAGCCATCGCCTTGGCTATCCGTGATGCCTTGGCTGTCTACGACGATCATTTCACCATCAAGTGGCCCAACGACATCTATTGGAAAGACAAGAAGATCTGCGGCATTCTCATTGAAAATACGCTGAGCGGCGGACATATCAAGAACTGTGTCATCGGTCCGGGCATCGATGTCAACCAGTCTGCTTTTCATAGTGATGCGCCCAATCCCGTCTCACTCTGTCAAATCGTAGGCCACGAAGTGGACCGCGAGGCTCTCCTGCAGGATATTCTGAAGCGTTTCGATGCCAACATCCAGGCGACTGTCAATGGCGATTATGCCACAATAGTCGGCAACTACACGTCATGGCTCTACCGTCTTCACGGCTTCTATCCCTATCGCGATGCCGACGGTGACTTCGAGGCTGCCCTTGTGGAGGTGGAAGACGACGGTCATCTTGTGCTCCGCGACCGTGAGGACCACATTCGGCGTTACGCTTTCAAAGAGGTGGAATTCATTATCAACGCATGAGACGCTCATCATTCTGAATTCTGCTTCTCTTTTGAAGCAATTCAACACGCATCTTTTGATATTCAACCTTTTAGCAATCTGATATTCATCATACAACAATTAACATTCAAGATATGAGATTCAAACGTATTCTGCTCAAGCTCTCCGGTGAGAGTCTGATGGGCAAACAAGGTTATGGCATAGACCCAGAGCGACTGAGCGACTATGCTGCACAGATCAAGGAAATCCACGACATGGGCGTACAGATAGGTATCGTCATCGGTGGTGGCAACATCTTCCGCGGTCTCAGCGGCTCGCAGAAAGGCTTCGACCGCGTCAAGGGCGATCAGATGGGTATGTGTGCCACGGTCATCAACTCACTGGCTTTGAGTTCCGCCTTAGGCGCTATCGGTGTGAAAAACAAGGTGATGACAGCCATCCGCATGGAACCCATCGGTGAGTTCTACAACAAGTGGAAAGCCATCGAAGCCCTGGAGGCTGGTTACATCTGCATCTTCTCTGCCGGTACAGGCAATCCTTATTTCACCACCGACACGGGTTCTTCTCTCCGCGGCATTGAGATTGAGGCCGACGTGATGCTCAAGGGTACACGTGTCGACGGCGTCTACACCGCCGACCCCGAAAAGGATCCGACGGCCAAGAAGTTCAAGGACATCAGCTACAAAGAGGTGCTCGACCGTGGCCTGCGTGTCATGGATCTCACTGCTATCTGTATGTGCCAGGACAACCATCTGCCTATCTATGTCTTCAATATGGACGAGAAAGGCAACCTTAAAAAGGTTATGGACGGTGAGGAAATCGGCACGCTCGTACATCCATAATAAGACATAGACTCTCTCCCCGCAAGACATATATGAAATCCGCCACGGATAATACAAAAATGTATTGCGGAGAAAGAGAATTTTTCTTGGTTCCTGCCTTTCTTGTATTTCTTCGCAGAATCTTTTGGAAAATATGAGTGAGCGACAGAATCAAATATAATATTCCGCCGCATCGACGAGTCCTGCGCGAAGAGCATATTTCGTAGCCTCGTGAACATTGTTCACACCGAGCTTGCGGAAGATGTTTTTGCGATGAGTGTTGACGGTGTGGAAACTGGAGAAGCGCTTGGCTGCTATTTCCTTGGTGGTCATGCCAAGGGCAATGTCTTTGAGGATTTCCTGCTCTGTCTTGGTGAGGTTGACCATCTCGGGATGGCTATCTGAGGACTGCTCTTCAAGGAGCATCTCCATGGCATGTTGGCAGATAAAGCGCTTACCGTGCATCACAAAACGAAGGGCCTCACGAATCTCGGACAGCGGCGAGTCCTTCATTATGATACTGAACTGCTGTCCGTTGAGCATCACCATCTTCATGAATTCTACACTGAGTTCCTCACTGAAGAGCAGCCAGAGAGTCTTGGAAAAGCGCTGGCTGAGGATGAACATCTCGTTGGCATCATTGAAATCAAAAAGATTGTAGTCGAGGATGATAATCTCTGCGGGGCTCTCCTTCAGTCTTTCTATCAGTCCAGCTTTGTCTTCTACATAACGCGGACTATCCTGCCCCATTTCGTGAAGCAGATACATGAGTCCCATGCGTGTAATGCCTTGCGGGTCTGCCAATACCATTTCCATTGCTATTCTCTCCGTTATTTCATTTCTTACGCTACGCTTACTTTCTTGTGCAAATTTAGCAATAATAATTAAAAACGCAAAGAAAAACAAGTGATTTTTATTATTGTTCTCAACAGAGAATCACTTTGCTTTATGAGCCAAGCCTGTCTTACTCCCCCACTTCACTGTCATCTGTTTTGTAGTATCGGAAAGAGTGATTAACTTTGCCATCGTAATCGAAGATATTTTTTAATTTTTACACACATACATATCAAGGTATAATCGCCGCAATCAGAAATATAGGCGAAGGATGCAGAGGTAAAGGAAGCTATACTTGGAATGGATCTGAAAAATGGCGATGTGAGGTGCAAAGACAAGGCAAATGGAGTCAGGCTCATTGTTTCGATGAGCGACAAGCGGGCTGCGAAGGACGAGGCTATGAGAAAAAAAGGACTTCAGAGACTGGAGAAACGCTTTCAAAGTGGCAAACTGACAAAAGCGAACGTTAACAACCGTGGCTACAACAAGTACTTGAAGATGGATGGTGATGTGAGTGTGTCGATTGACATGGACAGTTTAACGCTGATGCCGCATGGGACGGAATCAAGGGATATGTCACGAACACGAAAGTCCGACCGGTTTAACGGAAAAGCCCGCAAATCCTTTGATTGGAAGGATCTACGGGCTATTTAGTTGCGGAGGCAGGACTCGAACGTGCGACCTCCAGGTTATGAGCCTGGCGAGCTACCAACTGCTCCACTCCGCGATGTAAGCTAACCGAGATAATGTTCATTTCTCAATTGCGACTGCAAAGGTACGAGGATTATCCGAAACTACCAAATGTTTCTGAGAAAAACTGCCAATAATTATCACTTATTAACAAACGAAGAGATACTTGTACTTATTCTTTCTGTCCCTCTTGCACGCAGTCAGCGATGATGTCGGCGCAACGGCTAATGCCGAGCTTACTGGTATTGAGCACAAGATCATAGTCGTGGGCGTCGGTCCACCGCCGTCCCGTATATTGGAAGTAGTGGTTGCTGCGTCCCTTGTTCACTTGTTCAATACGCTTTGTGGCAGCGGCGGCATCGAGATGGTCTTTGTCCATCACCCGCTTCACGGCATCGTCCTTGTCCGACGTCACGAAGACACGGAAGGCTTTGGCATCACCACGCAGCACCCAGTTGGCACAACGCCCGATGATCACGCAGGGCTTCTTCACAGCCAGCGTGCGGATCATGCGGCTCTCGCTCACGAAGATGGCATCGTCATGCGAGGGATTCATCGACATCGGGATACTCTTGTCGGTGAAGATGAGTTCCCATAACTTGGCATTGCTGATGTTCTGCTCATTCTCCCGCACAAACTCAGAGGAGTAGCCCAACCGCTCTGCCGTCTCGTCGATGATCGCATGGTCGTAGTAGTCCACGCCAAGCCGCTGGGCGAGCATCTTGCCCAGTGTCAAGCCACCACTGCCATACTCGCGCGCAATGGTGACGACAAACGGCACGGCGTCTTCCTCTGCCTCTTCTTCGTGTTTCTCCGCAGCTTCCTCCTGACGCTCATCAACCGGGATGAAGATGATGTCGAGCCAGGCAATGTGTGGAGCAAAGATGCGAACCATGAAACCGACATAGAACATGCTCACGAGGGTACCCACACCGACCATCTTCCAGTCCCAATGCCCAAAAAAATGAAACATCAATACCACGGCAATGGCCACGAGCCCTGTGTCGGAGCACATCTTCACCTTGCCGAAATCGCCATGCACAGCTTTGGAGATAGCCAGCGGCAGTCCCTCACCGGCAAGCATCAACGAGTCGCAGCGCACCTCGCAAGCTATACCGAAAGCCAGCAACGCGCCACCGATGAGCAACTCCACGAATTGCAGCGGATAGCCCACAGCATGAGGCAGCGACGCCGGCACTTGCATGAAGCCCGTGAGCCACATGGTCAGGTCGGTATAGAAGCCAAAGAGAAACGACACCAATATCTGGGAGAGTTGCCGCAACTCATAGTTACGGCGGAGCAACAAAATCTGTATGAGAATAAACAGCACGTGCATACAGATGACGATGACACCCATCGTCAGCGGTATGCCGGGGATGAGCGACAACACATAAGGTGGTGCCGAGATGGGGGACGACCCCAGATTAGCCCGTATCGACAGCGAAGTGCCAAAGGCGATAACAAACAGGATAAAGACGAAGCTCACATAGCGCCGCATCCACTCTCTCTTACTTCTTTTTACCTTTTCCATGTACCTAAAGTTGTTGGCGCGGCTGCTCTGCAGAAAGGAGACGGGGCGTCGGTTCTTACAAATATACTGCAAAATTAGCAAAAAAGAAGCAAATACACAAACAATGACACACATTTTATAACACATATAACATTTACAGCATCAATACAACGGGCATGTTGTTATCCATGTTCTTTGTTGAGTAAACTGACAATTTTCGGCCGATTTCTATGCGATTTTCTGAACCAACCACTATGCTGCTCTCAATTTTGCGAATTTTGAGACCCTTTCCATAAACAACTGATGCACAACACAATACAAATATAGAGTACTTGTTTCATTAAGAAAAACATAATTTTACATTATCAGAAAGCCTTTCTGATGCTGTCATCTCGGTGATTTCACAAGGTCAGAAAGGCGTTTTGACCTGGTCGTCTCTACCATCTCCCAGCCGGGCATCTACATTGTCAACGGCAAGAATTTGCAAACTTACGCAATTTATTTGGATTCTGCAACAAAGCAAGCGAATAAATACTGAGTATAAGGCCATAAGGAGGAAGGATGAAAGGAGCCAAGGCAAGCCTGTAAAACTCTTAACAAAACCTCGTCAACATTTCCAGTCATTCTATAGGGAAGCGTGAGGTGAAAATCAAGGAAAAGTCTATAGATGGCAGTCTGCCATTGATGGCCACTTCCAAACTATCGGAACCAGCGTATTGACCCAATAAATTACAAGGGACAAGAGGCGCTAACATGAAAGATTATGGATTTATTTCGGCAGAATCATTAGCTACTTCTTCTGCAAACGCATCTAAGAACTCTGATGGCATCATTACTCTTACCTCTCCATCTTGGGGGAAATCTTTCACATTCCTTGTAACAATAACGTTGCAACCAGCAGAACACGCGGAACAATATTGCAGATTATCTTCAAAGTCCTTGTCATCCATCATAAATGCCCTTGCGAGTTCTTCTTCATCCATTGGTGCTGTGTTCAGGAAGTCATGAAACAGTTTTAGCTTCTTCAAAGCTTCAGATTTTCCCAATTCCTTTCTTCCTATGTACAAAGCATTAACAAAAGAAAGAGCTGTAGCATACAATGCTATCGCCCCGCTATCAGCTAACTGAAAAATATTAGAGCTTTGCGCTAAGAACTTCTTACGTCCGAGCAGGACGTCTATCATAATATTAGTATCAATGAATACTTTATCCATTGCCATATTTTCTTTCAAGACTATCCATACGTGCTTTTCTACCATTTATATCATCTTCCGCCTCCTTACTTACATGTCCGGAGCCAATAAGACTCTGCACTCTTGGTGAAAGCTCATCAAAAGACTTAAGCTTAAATTTCTTTGAAGAGTGCTTGTCACGGTTAATGGTATTTATGATGATATTTTCAACGAATGATTCAAGACTTACGTTATGCATTTTCGCATAGCGCATCGCCTCTTGATATATACTGTCTCTTAAGTTCACTATACCTGTAGCCATTGTTTCTACCTCCTATCAATATATTAATTATTCTCTATTGCAAAGATAGATTATTATTTTGAAAGTAGCAAGTTTTTGGGTCTATTTTCTAAACATAGCCGTGCGTATTCTATTATTCTATCTTTCATTTGACGGCACTTGTAACAACCAACTTCTTTTCCTTTTCATTTCACGGTAAGCGTATCGGTATTCACGTATTGCCACAAAAAACTGATCAAGAGAGGAGGCTTGCCCAGTTTTGTTAGTCTTTTGTGGAAGGTTGCCAACGGTCTGGCAATAGGTTTCTATAATTCTCC